>JAJDBZ010000270.1 GCA_029261095.1 Candidatus Omnitrophota bacterium
TGTTTGGACATGATCGAAAACTCCTTGGTGGGGTTCTGGCCATTAAACACGAAAAAGGGCCGGTGAAAAGATCACCGGCCCTCTAAGTGTTTGATTCTATGAAGGAGTCTTTCAATTTCCTCGACGGAGGCGACGACGGGCGTTTCTCCTAGCTGCTTCCATCTTGCGCTTGGCTTTGACACTGGGTTTTTCATAATATTCGTGGCGGCGAATCTCGGCTTTCAGGCCTGATTGCTCACACCGACGCTTAAATCGGCGCAACACCTGGTCGATGGATTCGTCGGCCCCGACTACAACTTCAATTCCAGTCATGAAAAACACCTCCCTTCATCACGGAAATCAAAAGAAAAACGGAGTTTCCTTTGGGGGTTCAATTGACTCATTTGACACTACCACACGGCCCAAAGGGTGTCAATAAAATGGCATAACACATTGATTATAATAAGCTTAGGAAAAGAGCATGCCCAGGATAAAGATAGTTATAATGCGCCTCCCGCTCCCATGCCAACATGTTACCAACAAGTTTTGAACAGGTATTCAGGGAAGGAAGTCTCTAGCACTCTTCATTCGAAACAAGACCCAGCTGCTCAAGGATATCTTGGTCTTCTTGTTCTTCCACTCGTTCCAAGGCCACAACCGCCGCGTGCTTTTCCGCACTCTTTTTACTTGCCCCTTCGCCATGCCCTAATGGATGACCTTTCAGGGAAACCTCGACGGTAAACCATTTGTTATGGTCCGGACCATCGGAACCCGTGACTCGGTATCGCGGGATGACGCCCACAAGTCTCTGCGCCCATTCCTGGAGCCTTGATTTATCATCCTGAGCAGTGTCTCCCTCGCCAAGATCCTCAATCATCGGTTGGAGATACTTCAGGATGAAACGCTTGGCCTCGGCGAACCCTTTGTCTATGTAGATCGCGCCAACAAAACTCTCGAAAACCGCTGCTAGGATCGAGTTGCGTCGTTGCCCCCCGGTCTTGGACTCACCTACACCTAGCTTGAGCGGGATACCCAGCCCGATTTCGGCGGCGGTTTTCCCGAGTGTCTTACGACTCACAGCCACAGATTTAATCTTAGAAAGGTTGCCCTCGCGAGTTTCGGGGTAGGTGAAGAAGAGCGATTCGGTCACTACGAGACCGATGACTGCATCGCCCAAGAATTCTAATCGCTCATTTCCCTCCCAGGTTGGCAACCCCTGCTCGTTCAGATAGGAGGAATGGGTCATGGAAGTTCTGTAGATCTCGATGTCGACGGGTTCAATTTCAAACTTGGTGAGAAGTTTGTTCAGTTGAAGGTCCGCTTCCTCAGCGTTCATGTTCCTTCCAAACGCCTATCCCTGAAATTTTTCGGCGATCACCACAGCATTGTGACCCCCGAATCCGAAACCGTTCGACATGGCGACCGTTCCGTCAAATTCCTGAGGGACATTGGGTGTATAGTTCAAATCGCAATCAGGGTCGGGAGTCTCGTAATTGATGGTAGGCGCGATCAGTTTGTGTTCAAAGGCGAGGCAACACGCGATGAATTCGATTCCTCCAGCCGCACCAAGGAGGTGACCGGTCATCGATTTGGTCGAACTGATTTTCACTTCCTTGGCGCGATCACCGAAGACACCCTTGATCGCACGTGTTTCCATCGCATCGTTCATGGGGGTCGAAGTGCCATGGGCATTGATGTAATCCACATCATCGGTCGATTTCCCGGCATCCTTCAGCGCGAGATTCATGGCGCGCTGGGCGCCCTCTCCGTTGGGCTCAGGCGCGGTCATGTGGAAGGCATCGCCGGTCATGGCGTACCCAGTGACTTCGGCGTAAATCTTGGCACCTCGAGCCTTTGCATGGTCGAGGTCTTCAAGGACCACGATTCCCGCACCCTCACCGGCTACAAAGCCATCGCGATCTTTATCGAAGGGCCTCGATGCACGTTGAGGATCGTCGTTTCGGCGTGAAAAGGCCTTCATGTTAGTAAATCCGGCAAGTCCCAAGGGAGTGATCGCGGCCTCGGTACCCCCCGCGACCATGACGTTCGCGTCACCACGTTGAATCAGACGATAGGCTTCCCCGATCGCGTGATTTCCGGTGGCACACGCGGTGGCGACCGAGGTGTTGGGGCCTCTGAACCCATACCGAATCGAAACCATTCCGGAGGCCATGTTAACAATCAGCATTGGAATCAGGAACGGAGTGATGCGTCGCGGACCTTTTTCCAGGATGATCTCCTTATTGTTCTCGATGGTCTGGAGCCCCCCGATACCCGACCCGATGAGAACCCCCACAGTCGTCGTGTCCAAATCCTGGATTTCTGTCAACCCGCTGTCGCGCACCGCCATTTCGGCGGCGGCGAGTCCAAACCAGACGAAGGGATCCGTTTTGCCTACATCCTTTGGGTCCATCCATTCTTCGGGGACAAACCCTTTGACTTCGCAGGCAATTTTGACCCCGAACTTGTCAGTATCAAAATAAGAAATGAGCCCAGCACCGGATTTTCCGTTGCTGAGCCCTTCCCAATATGCATCGATTCCAATACCTATGGGCGTCACCGCACCCAAACCGGTGACTACTACACGGCGGGACATGATTTCATTCGTTCTCCTGGGTGAGTCTTTTGGCGAAAACCAAGAAAGCTACTCGTGGTTATGATCCAACCTTTTCGGCAACATACTTATAGACATCACCGACTGTCTTAAGAGCAGCGGCTTCTTCTTCTGGAATCTCATCAACATTAAACTGCTCTTCAAGTTCCATCACAAGTTCAACCTGATCAAGAGAGTCAGCCCCTAAATCGCGGGCGATGTCCTTTTCAGGAGTCACCTCACTAGCTTCGACTTTTAATTTATCGACAATGATTGCTTTGATTTTCTCTTCGTGATCGCTCATTCATCTCTCCTTCTCGATACATTCCATGAGCCACAATCGGGAATTCCCGATTGCTTTGCTGGCCGGCGTCGCCGGTCCCGTTTCTTAACTATTTGATTTTATTCAGATTCTGAACGGATTTCCGAGAAATCCTCAGCCCATCCCTGGGTCCGTGTCAAATCCCGCGCGAATATAACAAAACCGACCGCCCTGACAACCCATTGCTTCTCGCATTCGTGAGTTCTAGTCAAGTCTTTTCAGACTGATTGGCCCGTATATCACTTCCCCAGCAACCGTGGCCAGCCGGAAATCCGCCCCATTTTTCTGCCCGTTCCCGAAACTGGCTTGGGGGGCGGAAAGGACAACTTCTTTCCAAATCCCCACTTCCAGAACATCGATTACATTGGATTGCTTGTAATGTCCGAGATGCTCGACAGTATTGTCGGTCGAATCGTAATCGAGTCGGATTTTCGCGGGTGAGAGACAATTAACCAAAACCTTGACCTCGGCATTTCCTGGATCTTCAAACCAAAAACGGTCGTCGACATCGTAATAAACTCGTCTTTCCGGCCCGTATTCGTGAGGTAAAGGAATGATCCCGTTTTTCGTTTCAGGATCGATCCCGCAACATTGTGTGGCCTCGAAAGGACCATCGGGTGCGAGCAAGGCGCGAATGGGTTCCGCATCATCGGTTCCGGCATGGGGGGCCGTTATCTCGTTCATGGGGCTATCGACTAAGGGAGCGAGGAACGGGGTCCGGCCCGTCTCCATCTCAAAAACTACGGGAGATAATGAGTCTCCGGCCCAATCGATCAGATTCGAAATCACCTTACTCGCGATGGGATCGAGGGTGGACTTGCTGGTGAGGTCCAGTTGAGAGTACAAAAGAGCCCCCTCGGAAATGCGTTCTTCGACAACCACATTCCCCCATTCGACTGTGCCACCCTCTACCGCGGCATGCACAAGGGTCTCCGACGGATGGGAAGATTTCCGGATGGGGAGATTGAGAATAGATTTAGCCACTGCGCGGTCTCTTCCCCAATCCTGGAGGACCTCGGAGCGGATTCCTTCAAACAATGGATGTCCCTCCATCACCACATTGACCCGATCGATGCCGGTGGGCCAACCGGGCGGTGACGAAACAACATATCCCGGTGGATAAGGCCCAGAGAACGCCCACCGATCGGAACCCAGGGGTTGGTCTAGAACCGCCATCTTTCCGCCCGATTCGATCCACTTCTCAAGTGTCGGCCAAGCACGGTTGATGTAATCGTCGAAACCACCCGACCCGACAATCAATCCCACAGCGCCGCTGAGTTGCTCCAAGGATATGAGGGCTTCGGGTTTGAGGCTGTACTTTTCGAGATAGGGTTGAAGAGATTCTTTCGGTCTATCGTAAATGAGAACCTTACCAAAGGGATTTTCTGAACGAGGTCGACTCCATGAGAGAGGGGCAATCATGATTTCAGATTCATGGGACGCGAGTTCCTCTTCCCCCAAAAAGAGGCGTGCGCGAATAGAGGCGCGTTGCAGAGTCTTGACATCTTCGGGAAGAACGACGGTCATGTTAAATGGGGCGCTGGAATAAGGTTTCACTTCCTGGATTTCACGTTGAGTTTGCGAATCGGGTTCATTGCTCCGAACAAAGGCTTCCAGTGTCAGGTTCCATCCATCAAGAACTCTTTGGTCGGGGGAATCGTTGACAACTGTGACTGTAGTTTCGAGGAGTTCTCCCGCATAATAGTTTTTCTTAGGAAATTCCGATGTGAGAATGACGGGTCGATAAGCTTCTCGAATAGAGGCGATAATCGGTTTCGGTCTGATTTGACCTTCGGTCAAGGGATGAAAAAACCAATTTGCGCTGGTAAAGGGAAAGATTCCAGCAATACGGTTCTTCTCGGGATTGCGCTGAGATCGAGTGACCTCAATCAGATTCTTGATCCGATGCGATTGCGCAAACAGGAGCCGGTTGCGATCATCGCCTGAGATTCCAATTCTCATTCGAGTTGCGGTCTCCTCGATCGGATCGGGAATGATCCGACCTTGACCATTGCTCGAATATCCGGTCTCGAGCGCCGAACACACCCAGGGGTTGGTGGTAGACCCAATGAGCGATGCGGTCACATTGAGAAACGGAGCCCAATCCTCTTGTTTCCCGGTGTACCACCCGATTCCCGATTGCCAATCCTCGACCACGGTTTCGAGGAACCCACGCGAATCCGACTCTGGAAGGACAATGCAGTCCTCATCGATCTGGGCTACTTCATTCGCGATAGACTGAAGGACTTCGGCGGCTTTCCTGCGGACTTTTACTTCGGAAAGAACACGACAGTTCCCGGACCCTACAGTCCATATCGCCGCTGAAGGATGATTTCGGTAGGCCCGCGCCAAATTCTTCATCTCTCTGCTAGCAGTGTCGATCAGATCGGCCTTCGAGAAATCGTACGCGGTCCCTTCCGCGGAAAGGGGCCCTTCGATCCAAGCCAGGAGACCCAACTCATCGCACACCTCCAGCCACTCCGAAGTCGGCGGCTCGTAGGCAAACCGCACCATCCGCACACCCGCCTCTTTAAGATAGGAGAGATGGGTACGAATCACCGCTTCGGATGGAAGTTCGTAATGCGGGGGAGATCCAGCACCCAAGAGGAAATAGGGGTTGCCATTCAGATAGAATCGTCCCCCTCGAATTTCGAAAGTGCGAAACCCGAGATCGGTTTCAGCGACATCAATGTTCCCTCTAGCGTTGACCAACTTGACGGTTAATCTGTAGAGGTTGGGAGATTCGGGAGACCAGGGCTTTGGACTGGCTTCTGGCCCGAAGTCCCGAAGAGAAACTGTCAGTCGGGAGGAGGTTACCGGAATCGCCCCCATCGGTTTGCCTTCGCCCAATTCGACTTTTTGTCCGGTGGATTTCTCGATCAATTCAACTGTCAGGCTGCTTTGCCCGATCGAATCGGGTGAAAGATAGAGTTCTACAGTGGCGGACAATGGGTCCGATTCAACCGCCAAATCGAGGATGCGCTCTTTGGGCGTGATTTGTAGCGAAACCGATCCACGAATTCCTCCGACATCGGGATCGAACCCAAGAGGGATGGTACTCGATAAATTAGCTTGTCCCCCTAAAGCTCCAGCGTGGAATGCGGTTTTGTCTCTAACCCGAACCGCAAGAACATTGGATTCGTTTCTTAGAAGGGCTTTAGTTGCATCGAGTTCAAACGGTCCAAAGGCGCCGAGATGCCTTCCGACGAATATCCCGTTCAGCCAAACCGAGGACTGTGCGGAGACTCCTTGAAAACGGAGGGTCGCATGAAATTCGGACAGATCGGATTGGCCAGGGAACTGATTGGCAGGGACGGAAAACTGGAAGCGGTACCACGCTTCCCCGTCGAGATCGGGGTAAGGGCCGCCACGTTGAGCAGGGCTGGACCATGGCCACCGTCCCGGCGGTTGGTCCCAATAACCGGGGACTGGAATATTTTCCCACCCCGAATCATCGAAACCCTTGGCACTGAAGGTTTTCGCTCGGTCATCTTCACTGGGAGAGACCTCCGATTGATTGATGGGGTGGAACTTCCAGGCACCCTCAAGGGGAAAGTCCAGACCAAAAATGGGCGAAAACGCAGAAAACAGGCTGCAAACGAAGATGCAAATCGCGATCCAAACTCTATATGAGATGCCCAATTCAGGGACTCCTTACTTTTGATGCAACATACCAAGAGAAACAACCCACCACCGCAAACCTGAACAAAATAATCGGAAACCCACAGTCTGTCAAAATCAATCGTCAAGATTCCTGATTAGTCGATAATGAGGCCCTACCCCCGGGATGGAAAACTCCTCCGAGACAGGCTTCCAACCCCTCTTTGTGTAGAACCCTTTCGCTGTTGTCCGGGCATTGCACCACATTAACCGAACTGGGGTGTGTTTCACCACCCATTTTTCTGTAAAAGCCAATAAAGACCGACCGATTCCCTGTCCTTGATAAAAGGGCTCAACCGCCATCCCTCTTAACTGAAATGCGGATTGGTTGTCTTGGTGGACTGTCATTAAACTTAAACAACCGATCACAGATCCCTCACGCAACGCCGCGAGATGATACGTGTCCGAATCTTCATCCCCCGGAAAACCCGGCGAGGATCGGTCGGTTCCTCGGATGATGACTCGGTCGCGTAACCCGATGATCTCGCCGATTGTTGCGATTCGATAGGTAATTCTAATGTTCTCTGGTTTTGATTCCATGATCCAATGTTATGATACATGTCCGGAAAGGAATCAATGATGGGAAGCGTGGTGATCGCAGGGTGCGGGTATGTGGGGACTCGATTAGGTGAGATTCTAACCAAAGAGGGGCATCAGGTCTCTGGAATCCGTCGGAGTGAAAACTCCCTCCCCCCTTCGTTTCGATTGATCCAGGCCGATCTTACTGATCCCTCAAGTCTAAAGACAATCGACCTGAGCTTCGATCTCGCGGTTTATTGTGCCGCGGCGGATGCTCGCACGGAGTTGGCTTACGATCATGCGTATGTTGTGGGACTTCAAAACTTTCTAACAGCGTTAAAGGAGATTTCACCGAATATCCGACGAGTGGTTTTCGCTTCGAGCACAGGAGTCTATGGGCAAGATGATGGGGGCTGGGTAGATGAGGAGTCCGATACGAAGCCGGAAAGTTTTACCGGGAAGAAGGTACTAGAAGGAGAGAGCGTATTGTTGGATTCGGGGCTTCCTGGAATCGTAGTCCGATTCGGGGGAATCTATGGGCCGGGACGAACACGACTCATCGCAGCTGTCAGGGAAGGTCGGGTGGCCCTCACAGAATCACCCGCATTCACCAACCGGATTCATCGGGAAGATTGTGCCCGATCGGTCTCCCACCTGTTAAAGATCAAAAACCCGCGGACGATCTACAACGGAGTCGACAGTCTTGCCTGCGATCGGAATGAAGTCCATGCATGGTTGGCCGTTCAACTTGGGGTTCAATTGGAAAAAGAGCCAGTTCCCAGTGTACGACCCCCTTCCGGAAAACGTTGCAGGAACGAAAGGTTGATTGCATCGGGGTTTAAATTCGTTTACCCAAGTTTTCGCGAGGGCTACACGGAAGTAATCAGCAACAGGAATAAAGGATGAGTTGCAAGGTGAGCAAGAAGAAATTATCCGAGGAAGAACGTCAGAGGATCGCGCTGCACACAGCCTGGAAATCGGTCTCCTCCCCCGATGGAAAACCCAAGGTGGGGATCGAGGAGTTCATGTCGCTTTCGGAGCGTTGGGGGTTTTCGAAGAAGACATTAAAAAAGATTCGTCGGGCTCTCGAAAAAGAAGCTTGGGGAGAGGGACCTTTTCTGGTCAATTACTACGCCGATGTCGAGGAGTCGAAAGTCCGCGAGTATGAACGGATCGCGAGGGAGATTTTTGGATCGAAGTACGCGCTCGGTTTGAGTTCGGGAACCGCCGCTCTTCACTGCGCTTTTGTCGCGTGCGGAGTGGGACAGGGCGATGAAGTCATTTGCCCCGCCATCGGTTATGTCGCGACAGCCGCTGCGGTGATTCTCGCTGGTGGAATTCCGGTCATCTGCGATGTGGATGAAACGTTGACTCTCGATGTTTCCAAAAT
>JAJDBZ010000028.1 GCA_029261095.1 Candidatus Omnitrophota bacterium
GTGGCCACCCGGGCAACGATCTCGATCATGCCTCCATCCGTCGATGGATCTCGCCAGCCACGGGGTCTCTGGTGATCAAGGGCACTGTTCGCCACGAAGTAGAAGCGGGTGACGGCGTCCGCGCGCGTATCGTTTCCAGTCGCACGGGGTTGCTCGGCGAACTCATCGTGCACAACAACTCCGCCGAATTTCGCTTCAATGCGATCACCGTCGGGTTAGGTGATACGATTGATTTCGTGGTGGACATTCACAACACCCTCAACAGCGATCAGCATGAATGGGCGGTCGAACTCCAATTGAGGGATTCCACCGAGGACGATCCGATTCGAGAATGGAATTCGGAAAAGGATTTCTCCGATCAACCCGAACCGCCTCCCATCCCAATGAGTCCCTGGGAGAAATACGCCCAAGCGTTGCTCTGCTCGAACGAGTTCGCGTTCGTGGATTGAGGAGTGTTTGAGTGGTATGCTCAGTCGTGATGGATGGTTCGCCATCAATGTGGTTGGCGGCGCCCCGCGCAGGGTTAGAAACCCCGCGCTAACCATACAAAGTCCACTATAGGGACTTCAAAAACACAGTCCCCAGAGGGGACTTCGTCTGGTTAGCCGAGGGATTTATCCCTGGGCGGCAGGCAGAAACGATCAGTCAACCGAAAGATAAACAATGACCCACCACCCCTTTCGATATGAAGATGCTTTCCTGACACGCCGCGATTTCCTGCGTGGTTGCGGGATGGGTCTGGGCGCTGTTGGGTTGAGCGATCTCCTGTTGGAATCGATTGGCCCCTCCTCCGCGCAGGCCACCGAGTCCCTCAATCCGTTGGCCGCGAAGGATCCCCATTTTCCGGGGAAGGCCAAGCGGGTGATCCACTTCTTCCTCAATGGCGGCCCCTCCCATGTGGATACGTTCGATCCCAAACCGGCGCTCGATAAATATGCCGGGAAGGCACTCCCCATGGAGAACCTCCGCACCGAAAGGAAGACCGGAGCCGCCTTCCCTTCGCCTTTCAAGTTTCAGAAGTATGGAGAGAGCGGCCTCGAGGTCAGCGAACTCTTCGCCAAGACCGCCGAACACATCGATGACATCGCAGTGATCCGATCGATGAAGGCGGAAATCCCCAACCACGAGCCCTCGCTGATGCTGATGAACTGCGGCGACCAGGTCTTGAGCCGACCGAGTGTGGGAGCCTGGGTCACCTATGGTCTCGGCACCGAGAACCAAAACCTCCCCGGGTTCATCACCCTCTGCCCCAATGGTTACCCGATCAAAGGGGCGGAGAACTGGCAGTCCGGTTTTCTCCCCGGAGTCTACCAGGGAACTTTTGTCGACAGCCAGCACACGAAGATCGATAAGCTGATCGAGCATATTAAGAACAAGAATCTGTCTCTTCGGGAGCAACGTCAGCAACTCGACCTCATTGGTAAGTTGAACGAAGAATATCAAAAGCGGCGTTCGGATGACGCTAAAGTGGAAACCCGGGTGGAGTCATTTGAACTCGCTTATCGAATGCAGATGGACGCCACCGATGCTTTTGATATCGAGAAAGAATCCGAAGCGGTGCGGGAAAAATATGGCGATCATGTCCATGGTCGACAAACCCTGATCGCGAGAAGGCTCCTCGAACGAGGTGTGCGCTATGTCCAACTCTGGCATGGCGCGGGTCAACCTTGGGACACCCATGACGATATCGGCAAACACGCTAATCTTTCTCGCGAGATTGACCAACCGATTGCCGCGCTCATGTCGGATCTCAAGGAACGCGGGATGTTCGAAGACACCCTCATCATCTGGGGCGGGGAGTTCGGGCGCACCCCGACAGTGGAACTCTTAGCCTCTGGCGAAGAATCCAAAGGCCGCGATCACAACCCCTATGGGTTCTCGGTCTGGATGGCCGGAGGGGGGATCAAAGGGGGAACGACCTATGGCTCCACCGACGAATTCGGATTCCAAGCCATCGAAAACCCAGTCCATGTCCACGACCTCCACGCCACCATCCTCCACCTCCTGGGTTTCGACCACGAAAAGTTCACCTACCGCTACGCCGGCAGGGATTTCCGCCTGACCGATGTCCACGGCCATGTGGTGCATGACATAATCGCCTGATCAGCCTCTTGCCACAAATGGAGGCGAGCCTGCGTCGAGGTTGTAGGGCGGATTAGCGAATGCGTAATCCGCCAAGTCGCACCACCCCGGCCAAGTCGCACCACCCCGGTGCTCGCGCGGAGTTGTACTCCGTGCGTAAGAAATCGTGCTGGAACGTTGCTCCGCATCGTTCCTTCCCTCTGCGGACTCCCGTCCGCTGTCTTCAACCCCCGCACAATTCAATCGGTGTCATTCCGACGTCAGGAGGAATCTGTCGGGGGGATAAACTTTGAATGAATGATCGAAGTTATCGGGGGCGATTCACCCCGCCACGGGATCAATCCCGTGGCTACGCACATCGAAGTCCGTTGAAACGGACTCGGACCGATCAGGTTTCAAATGGTGCTGGAACGTTATGGTGCTGGAACGTTGCTCCGCCTCGTTCCTTTTCCCCATCGGATTCCCATCCGATGTCCGCCTCGTTCCACCCCCGGTCCGCGCCCCTTCGATCTCCCGATGCATCGCGAGCGGGCTCGCCACCAAATGTGCTAATCAGCTTCCTTGAAACATCATCCGGTTCTTCTCCCACCACCAATGACCATCTGCGAGAACCCACCTCTGATCTGACGTTTTTTCATCATCCAGAAGTTTGTAAGAAACAATTCCCGATTCGCCATTTTCATGGATGGTAGTTTCGACAATTTCCGCCTCCTTGAATTTTTCCGCGGTTCCCAACCCTCCAAATAAGCTCATTTTTTTTGTAAATTCATCCTCGGAAATGTCGCTACGAAAATCGGGTGAACAGAGTAAATAGGCTTTGCTGTAGTCTTGTGTTCCCAAGGCGGTGAACAGTTCTTTTGCACGGTCTTCGAGCGGTTCTTGAGGTTCGCTTGGGCCACCCCCACAGCCAACAATAAGCGGTAAGACCAACAACAAGAATCCAGATTTCAACAGATTTCTCATGATTACTCCTCCTTGATTTGAATAATAGATTGAATTGCTATCCTTATCTCCCCTCCACCAAGCGCGATCTCCTCAACGGTGACGCCAAAGAGATTCTACTCAATGAAATCACTCTCGGTCTCAGTGGCGAGCATTGCGGGTTCGGGCAACTTTCCACTCTTGGTACCAATCACCAACCTTCTGGCTTTGTCAGGATTGATTCCGGAATGGTTCCTCTTGCTCCGTTCCGTTCGTCATCCGTGACCAATGTAACTTCAAGTTTCTTCCCTGGGAGAATCTGCTCGACTTTCACCTTGTCCGTGTTTTTGAGCGGTTTTCCTCCCAATCCCATGACGTTGTTAGCCGGTCCATAAGAGACGTAGGTTTGGCCAACTTCATAGACACTCGATGGTGGAGATTCTGGCGTAGATTCTCCGCATCCAAATACAAAAAGTGCAGCCAATGGAACGACAACCGACAATAAAAGATTCCTCATGAATAAACCTCCTTGATTTAAATGATTGATTGTATGGATGTTCCCGCGTCACCCCGCCCCCTCCACCAGCGCGATCTCCTCTTCGGTGAGGCCATAGAGTTCATACACGATGGAATCAATCTCGCGGTCGGCGGCATCGATCCTCCTTTCGAGGATTTCCCTGGTCCCCCCGGTTCGCGCCCCCTCGATCTCCCGATGCATCGCAAGCAGGCTCTCCACCAACTCCACCACCCGGTCATGCCGCGCTTTGTCCGAGGGGTCGGTGAAGTCGATGGGGCGGATGGGGACCTGAGACATGTATTGGTAAATCAACCTGTAACGGAATTTCCCGGCCCGAGTCCCGAAGGGTATGCTGATGTTGGATATCGAAAACCAGAAGACCTTGCTGTTTAGAAGACCCAGTAAGTAAAGGTCTTCTCGTCCGATTGCATATGCAGTGTTTGCAAGGTAATGCCCGTCAGGATCGAAATAAAACCTTGGAGTCTTGGCTATATCAGGGTATATAATCTTCGGTTCATCAAACACTCGGTAATATGCCACGTCATCCTGAATCTCATACCATTCGTAGCGCCCTGGTTTACGCCCCCGTTTGTCCGTGCTCTTTCGTTTCGGCGTCAAGTCCTCTTTCCAATTGGATAGGTGTTTGACGATTGCAGGATAACGTTCGATTTCTATGCCTCTTCTTGGAAAGATGATCCACATTGTTTTGAAGTTGACGTGCCAGCGGCGGATATCCTGACCATTCAGCAAAGGCTTAATTATTTCTTCACTCTTCGGATCTTCCTCGATTAATCGGGCTCGTGTCATATCGTCGATGATGAAGGCTTTGTTGAGGCCAGTCTTGATTCCGTAGTAGATATTACCGTCCACAAATTCTTCGAGTGGTACTCCTAGATCTACTATTTTCTTAAACAGTTCAACCTCAGTCTCGCTTCGGAAGGACCATGTGTCGGCGTGTAGTCGCGAAAGTGGAACAGTAAAATGAGCAGACGACAGATCCCGCAATGGATCTTCCTTAATCTGGGGTTTCACATGGTAGACATCAATCTCCTTCGGCTGTTCTCCGGTGGTCAACAACGGGATGCAGACGTATGTGTCTTTTGCATTCTCGAAAACCGCAAACCCACCAAAATCAACAAAGGAAACGAGACCTGCCGATTGGGCCAAATACTTTCGAAGATTCTTCCCATATGTCGCTCGGAGAAAACTACTCGATACGATTATTGACATAAGGCCACCCTGCCTTAGTAAAGAGAGACCTCGTTCCAAGAAGTAAACATACAGATCAGCCGAACTCGCATACGCCTCATATTTTTCCTCATAATACGATTTGAATTCCTTGAGTGACTCCTGCCGCACATACGGCGGGTTTCCGATCACCGCGTCGAAGCCGCCGGTACGTTTCTTTGCGACCTGTGGTGACACGCAGACTTTGTCGGTTATCGCCATTATTGAGGCCGCGAGGGTAGGCAGTCCTTTAGATCCGGCCTCGGCCTCCCCGCCACCGAGCCCTGGATCGCCCCCATCACCTCGCGCAACAAGGGGCTTAAGCCCCTTGTTGTTATGGGGAACCTCCTCGCTCCACTTGGCGCCATGCTTGTCGAGATTTGTCTCGACATACCGGAGGGCCCCCGCCAATGCGGCATCGCTCTCGATGATGCTGGCATCGAATTTCTGTGCCCAAACGCCGCCATTGCCCTCCCACCCCTGAGCTTTCTTGAAGGAAAATGAACTGGATCCTTTGATCTTTCGAACTTGTTCGGCTAGTTCCTTCTCATCTTTCGCCGCAAGAATCATGTGGACATGATCGGGCAAAACGTTGTAGGCGATGACCGGGATGGAGTGCCTGAGACAACAATCCCCGATCAGTTTCGCGATGGTGACTTGTTGCTCATCGGTGAAAACAACGGGTGTTCCTTTCTTGACTCCGAACTTCACCATTCGCTCTGACACTCGAGAGTTATGGGTCACAAAGGTGACGAACCAGTGGGCATTCTCCCTCGCATCGAAGATGTCGGGGAACTCTCGGTCCCAGTCGAAGGCGTTGATGCGGTGGTAGTCATCGTCGGACAGGTCGAGGCCGCGGGAGTAGAAATCGGTGCCGATGAGGCTGTTGCCGCATTTGATGTTGTTGCCGAGATCGGGGAGGGCGCGTTCTTGGAAGAGGGTGTGTTGGGTGGCGAGGGTCTGTTCGTTTTCTCCCTCCATCACCTTGAGAAGGAGTGAGAGCTTCGTTACTTCCACCGCTTGGGAATCGATGTCGACCCCGTGGATGTTGGCCAGGAGGATGCGTTTCTTCTCGGTGGTCGAGAGGCGGTGGTCCGTCTTCGAGATCTGGATGATCCGGGGATTTTTCCCCTTCGTCCATTTGTCGATGTCATTGTTCTGGTAGTAGTCGAGGTGCCAGTCGAGGAGGAACTGATAGGCCCCCAGCAGGAAGGAGCCGGAACCACAGGCCGGATCGACCGCTTTGATCTTCGCCACCTGATCCGGCGTCTTCCCCTCCACCAGTTTGCCGATTGTGTTCTGCACAATGTAATCGACAATGTAGTCCGGCGTGTAATACACCCCGCCCGCCTTGCGCACCTCCGGCTTCTCCTCGACCTTGGCCTGATGCCCACTCTCGGTCAGGCGAATCACACTCCCCAAAAACTGCTCGTACACATGGCCGAGAATCTCGACCGGCATGATCGAAAACTCGAACGGGCTCTTCGGGTAGTACAACCCCTGAAGGATCGCTTTGAGGATGGCGTCGTCGATCTGTAAATCCAGACTGATTGAATCCGGATGACCCGCGCGATTCTTTTCGTCGGTGAAATGGAAGAGGCCCGAGTTGTATTTCTGGTCCGCTACCTGGAATTTGTGGCAGAGCTGGCGATAGACATCCTTGGAATCCCGGAGGCCGCCGAGGCTGTTATAAGGTTCGCTCCCACGGTCCTCGCAGATGCGGAGAAAGATGATCCGGTCGATCGTCTTCTGGACGACAAAATTCAGTTCGCGTTGGGTGAGGTTGTTGCGCAGGGCGAGGTTGGAGGCGAGGCGTTTCCGCCAGTCCTCCAGATCGGCGAGAAAAGCGGCGTCCACCTCTGCGGTCCCGCGTTTCGCTTTCTTGTCCTCGGCATATCGGTCGAACGCCCCGGTGAGGATCGCCTCTTTGGAGAAGAGACCGTAAATCGTATCCCATTGATCGGCGTAGTCGGTGTACTTGAGATACTTCACCCGCCCCTCGCTGGCGCGGTCTTTCTGGTGGGGACGGACCCGGCAATCGTAGACCGCGAACTCCTCGAAATCGGTCAGAACCGATAACGGCAGTTTCGCCGACCAAGCGTAACGGCGCACCTGAAACGCCGGGCCGATATCGTCCCGGAGGTTCACACTCGGCTTCTTCGCCTCCACAAAAAACTTTCGCTCGCTCCCGATCCGGAAACAGTAATCCGGAGCCGAGACCTTTTCCTTGACTCGGAGCGAGTCTTCGTGGATCACCTCGCGGTAGCGTTCGGAGTAACCCGCTTTGTTGTTGATATCCCAGCCGAGAGCCTGGAAGAAGGGATCGATGAAATCGCGGCGGACTTGGGTCTCGTTGTAGGCCCCGCGTTTGTAATCCTCGACCTGTGTGTGAAACCGCTCCACCAACCGCGTCACGGCATCGGGCGCACCCATCAATAAAACCTCCACATCCAA
>JAJDBZ010000271.1 GCA_029261095.1 Candidatus Omnitrophota bacterium
TTGTTTACCTCCTCTGGTTTATATCAAAAATTTCTTGGAGCAGTTGAATTGAGTGATGCCGCTCATCTCAGGAATCTTGCCAAGTTGAATCGGACCGGGGATCGTTTCTTCTAAGTCATTTAATGTGAGTGGGTTAGCGAAGATCCTAACCGTAGTTTCACCAAGAATTCATGGACTGATCTTATGTGCTCACCTGAGCTGGATCGAACTTTGAAAAACCTAGTCTGTTCAAAAATCAACAGCCTACTTCGTGAATCGAAAAATCGGTGAGGGATACGTTTGGAAATGCAGAAATGATATGAGTGGGTGCTTGCGAAAAGCTCATCAACCATGAAAAAGAAGAAAAACAACAGCCCATCAAAAGCGGAAGTCGCCGAGAAGACAAAGACGATTCTTCCCATCGAGCCAAGGAAGGATCCGTTCGCGGCGGTTCCCCTCAAGCCGATTGTCCTTGGGGCGCTCATTCTCCTGGTTCTGGTCTCGAGGTTTTACTCGTTGGAGTCCCAGGGGTTTCATCACGATGAATCCATTCATTGTTTGCACTCCTGGAAAGTGGCGAACCAGGGACCCCAGACCTACCGTTACAATCCGGTTTACCATGGTCCTTTCCTTTACCATTGGGGGGGGCTTTTCCACACTTTTTCTCAACTCGAACCAGAAGGGGAGAAACCGGAAACCTATCGTTTCTATCATCACCTTCTGCCCGATGAGGACTGGGTCGGGCGACTACCCTATGCGGTGATGGGCGTGTTTCTCATCCTCGCGTTCCTCCCATTGGGAAGACACCTGGGGTGGGGGACCGTCTTTCTGATTATAGGATTTCTAACGCTCTCCCCTGTACTCGACTACTTCTCCCGTTTCGCACGCAACGATGTCTACCAGACCGCTTGGTTATCGGGGTCGATCGTCTGCGGGTTTCTCTACTTTCAATCGCGGAAGGTTCGATTCCTGACACTTACCGTTCTCTTCATGACACTTTGCTACTGCACCAAAGAAAACTCGTATATGAACAATTTTGTTCTTTGTTCATTTGTGATCCTATGGGCAATCGTCGAGTTGATCCGCTCTCCCAAAGTGTTCCTCACCCGAGTGGCCCTTGAGTACGCGCCGATGGTTCGATGTTTGGTCCTCTTCGGGTGGTTCTCCGTGTTCGTTTTCATGTTTGTGGCCATCGACTCTCGGGTGAGTCCGGAAACGGGGTTGTCGACCGGAATCCAGAACATCCTGTCTCATAGCACCGCCCTTACCGAGAAGATCGATGCATCGGCGCTGAAGAAAGAATCGGGATACTTTACTTCAGCAGGACGGGAAGAAGTTCGGTCCTCTTATTACAAACTCGCATTCGGCACTACCGCAATCTTCCTCCTAATATTTGAAATTCTATGTTTTGGCATTCGTCGCAGGGAGGAAGCCGAAACTTCCCCACCCATTCACTTGATCAGTTCGGGTGTCGCGGTTTTGTTCATTGGAGTTTTAGTCTGGACTGTGATCGACCTTTCCGCATGGGTGCAGTCGGCCGGGAGAGAGGGCTTTCTCAAAGCTCTCTTCAGCCGGGCGGGCATGCAGGTCATTGGGTTTGGCTTTCTGGCCTCACTCTTTTTGATCCCGCAACGACTGGCAAAGGTTGAGGCGAGGAATCCCCTTCGAGATACCATTGAATGGTTCAATCTGGGACTCCAAGTAACTCTTGCCGAAACCATCTACCTCTTCTTGTTCACCTCGATGGGAACCAACATCAGCCGAGGGGCCTCGGCGGGGATGTACGACTACATTTCCTACTGGTTCAAACACCAGACCGGGGATTTCCGAATCTGGGGGGCTTGGTGGTACTACCTGCCCCGCCTCTTTCTCTATGAGTTGCTGCCGATTACCCTCGCGTTCCTGATCGGTGGGGTTCTCATCTTCCAATTCGGTAAGAAAAGATTCTCTAAAACCGATTCGGAAACATCGACGCGGTCGGCCGAGGCGGCGGCCGAAGTCACGGGGAAGGGTTCTCACTATTGGAGACCGATCCCGGGACCCCTATTGGCTTTCGCGGTCTACCAGTTGTACTTCATGCTGGCCATCTATGCCGTCCTTAATGAAAAAGTTCCCTGGCTTCTCACTTACCAATCCTTCGCCCTGAACTTCCTGGTCGCGCTATTGGTGGCGCGGTTCTTTTGGACCCACCCGAATACACCGGGTCCTTTCTTGGGATTCTTCTGGGATCTGTTTTCTGGGAAAGGGCGGATCTCCATGTGGACATTCGGATCCCGAGTGTCGGTTTGACTACTCATGGTGTTCTTCATTCCCTTTGCGATCGGTCAGCATGTTGCCGCAGTCTTTGTGCGTGGCGACCATCCCACCGAGCTGCTCTTATACACTGGAACCACGCATCAATTTGCCGACCATATCGAAAGAATTCGCGGCCTGCGTGATGAGGCAAGAGAGTCGGGTCAGAAACTCAAGATCGCGGTGGACGGAAAATCGGAATGGCCAAGCGCATGGTATTTCAGGAACGACAATGTGCGGTGGAAGACAGTCGACTTGAATCAGGAGATCCAGATCCTGGACAACACATCCACCAATCAGAGACGGATGAAACCGGGTCGAGGTAAAGTCTGGGATATCAATCCCTGCGATCTACGCGGATGGTGGATCTGGCATGGGACCCCAAAAGCACTTCCCGGAGAACTGGATTTCAGTGCCAACCTGGCGGCATTCCTCTCGAATTCGAGCAATGACAAAATTCAGTATTTTCCCAAAGAGGATCGCCCTGATGACAAGGATTATGTGGTGGGCTTCAGGGACCAAATCTTACGCTATGTTTTCGGAAGACGTATTTGGTACCCAACGGGCGGGGAAAGAATCCTGGTCTGTTACAAAACCGAAGAAGATGTTCCCTTGGAGGAGAGCGAAAGCCTTCTTGAGGGCGTCTTAGACCGCGAGACGAATCTCACGGCCTCGCGGACTTGGGGGGATTCAGCAAATCCAGCGGTCACCTTCGACCAACCGAGGGGTTTGGCGATGACCCCGGGTGGGGACCTGGTTGTCGCCGATAGTAAGAATGGGCGCATCGTTGTTTTGGACAACCAGGGGAAGGTAGTCCGGACTATTGGGGAAAGAGTTCTCAAACCCGATGTCACCGGTCCGTGCGGGGTCGATTGCGACGCCGAGGGGAA
>JAJDBZ010000272.1 GCA_029261095.1 Candidatus Omnitrophota bacterium
TTTCATGTCAGTTGATTCTCATCGGAAGCTTTTAAGATTCTCTGGAGCTCGCGTCGGATGAGTTCGGTATTTTCGGAAACGGTGCCTGGATTTCCGATACGATACTGACGGAGAAGATGAGGCCAATCGAGTTCCGCATCCAAGACTTCTGGGTCGAAGAGGTCCGCCTCGGCCAAAAGATTTGCGCCTGGGGCGACCACCTGTGAACCACCCGCGAAGGTTAATCCATCCTCCACCCCACCGCGATTTGCGAAGATGATCACCACTCCAAGCAATGACGAATAAGTGCGAATGATGTGGTGCCATACCCTCTGACTCTGAGGAATACCCTGAGCATCCTCCTCGACTCCCCTCGCTGGTGAGTTGGAAACGACGATCAGTGCTCCAGCCCCCTCTCGCTCGGGGCCATCGATGGAGAGGAGTAGTGCTGGCGAAAGGTGAAAGGCGTCCTCGCAGATGAGCAACCCACACCTTCCGAGTTTTGGGCTCTCAAAAGATCGGACCGATCTACCCGCTGAGAAATAACGTCCTTCGTCGAACAGGCCATAAGTGGGCAAATACACCTTGCGGTGAACATGGATAAGCGATAAGCGCCCTTGGTCATCCCAATGAAGCCAAGCGACAGAATTATAGAACCGATGTCCTGTCGATTCTTCGACGAATCCGATAGCTGCTTCCAGGTTGTGAACTCCATTGGTCACTGTTCGAATTTCTTCGACTAATCGATCTGGAGAAAGAGCAACTTCGGGTACCTTATCTTTACTCTGGTTTCCGGTTGATGATTGTTCTGGAAAAACGACGATATCCAGATCTTCTTTGGAAGCGGCGACTAACCGATTTCCAATTTCCTCTAGGTTCCCCTTGAGACGCCCAAGTTTGGGAGAGTATTGCTCAACTCTTATCTTTACCATGGTTCTATTCTAGGTCAGGAAGTCTGGGAGAAAAGAGGTGTCGATATTGCGACTCTTTATGAATTAGCGGCGATATTCGATTCGAGGGCGCGCAATGCGTCTTCGAATCTCTGTAAAGTAAATTCGATGTCCTCGGTTTGGTGAACCGAAGAGACCCCCCAACCCCCAGATGCTGCAATCAGGATGCCCCGGTTTTCCAATTCAAGGACAAGATCAAATATCCAATCGGCCCGAGTCTGCGAAAAACTCCGAGCGTCGATTATCTGGTTGGAGTCGACTGTCGGGAAATAGGTTTGAAAACAACACGGAAAGTCCCGCACCGAAAGGGGAAGGGACGACTGCCTTCCAATCTCTCGGATCCCCTCAACCAGGCGTGCGTTCATCTTCCAGGAGTGTTTGAGAAGAGCAGCATCCTCTCTAAACAATTGATCTAACGTGGCATTGCCCGCGACAAAGGCGAGAATGTCCGGCTCCCCTATCCAACTGTCTGGAAAAAGAGGGTCCCAAAGATCAAGGATCTCGGCCGTCCCCCCCACTGCCGCCATCGGCAATCCCCCATCCATTACATGCGAGAAAGTTGTTAAATCGGGCTGACAGCCATAAAGCGTTTGTGCTCCCCCCTGTCCCCAACGAAATCCCGTGATCCGTTCATCGAGAATAAACAGAATCCCGTGCCTCGAGCAAAGCGATTTTAGTTCACCAAGGAATCCATCGAGCGGAGGAATCCCGCCGTACGGAATGACCGGTTCCGACAGGACGCACGCGATTTGATCACCGTGTTTGTGGAAAACTTTTTCGACTTCCGCCAGATTGTTCCAAGGGATCACAAGCAGATCTGCAACGGATTCTCCGCATTGCCCTAGTGAAAGTGGATACAAGTTGGGTTTCCTCTTTAGATCCATTTCACCTTGGAAATGATTAGAGTCCCACGCCACACTATCGAACCAGCCGTGGTAGTGACCTTCAAATTTCACAACTTTTGTTCGCTTGGTGAACGCGCGCGCCAGGCGGACTGCGGCATGAACCGCTTCTGATTCCGAGCCGACGAAGCGCAAAGCCTCGATGCTCTTGAAGAGGTCAGTGATTTTCAGTGTGAGGGAGTCCCGTTCCAATTCTAGGTTGGGAGGATTGGAGAAACATTTTTCGATGGCCTCGGTCACAGAAGGATGGGCATATCCCAATTGGAGCGGGCCTCCGCCACAAGTGTAGTCGATATACTCTCTACCCTCTACATCTCGTACACGACATCCTTGTCCGCTCTGAAGGACTACGGGCGGTCTCTTTTCGAACGGTGTCCCGCCAAGGCCTGTAATACCTCCCATTACGTCCAAGAATCGATCGGGATATGAGGTTGAATCGGCTCCCAGGGTCATTGGTCTTTCCGTTTCCAGTTCGAACTTGTGGGATACTTCTTATCGGCATATCAGTTATATTGGACCCACGCTATCAAAAAAAGGGATGAAAGAGAGGTCCCCGGTGTTCCCCATTGCATCGTTAAATTATCTTGCCATCTTTGCCGCTGCTCTGGCGGGGTACTTCCTGGGCGCCTTCTGGTATTCCCCAATGGGGTTTGGGAAATCCTGGTTGAGGTTGATGGATCTTAACGAAGAGGATTTGGCCGACTCGATGAAACCAATGATATACACATTCCTATCAGCGCTGGTGAAGTCTTTTACATTGGCCTTGGTCATTTTTGCATTCGGGGCAAAAACTTTTGTCGATGGGGCCACTGTTGGATTGGTGGTCGGTATCGGATTGATCTCAACCTCCATGTTTTCCGACTACATGTTTGGGCACTGGAATCTAAAACTCTTCGCGATTCAAGCAGGATACAGAGTGTGTTTTGTGACATTGGCTGGTGGAATACTTGGGTTTTGGAGGTAGCATCAGCCCATGGACACAGAGGATTGCCCAAAAGTCTACATGCTCAATGTCTTGTGGTTCTTACCTAATGGAGGTAAAGAGAAATATTTAGAATACATGCGCGCTGTCGCACCCCTAGTGGAAGAATATGGTGCGCGAAAACTGAAAAGTTTCGTTCCAGTAGAATCGCTGATCGGAGAATGTGATGCCGATCTTATATTTATTGTCGAGTGGCCGAGTTTGGAAGCGTTTGAGAAATTCATCCATGATCCCGAATTCATCGAGGCAAGGCATCTACGTGAAGAAGCCCTGGAACGCTCTCTATTGATTCGGTGTCGGGTTGAAAGTTAATGCACGTCAATTTGTCGCGGGTTTCCTACGAACTGAATTCCCACAGATACCAGATGAGGAGCATGGTGTTGTATGAAAATTAAATGTCTGTTCGTAATGATAGGGGTAGTTTTCTCCTCCTCCTCATTTGGTCAAGTGGTGATTTCGGAGATCTCTGCATTTGGTCATTTCTCTTTCCTCGACTACCAAGAAGAAGATCCCGATTGGATTGAGATCGAGAACCAGGGGGGACAATCAATCGATCTCCAGGGGTGGTCTCTATCTGACAAGCCCTCAAATTCAAGGCTGTGGACGTTTCCAGAAAAAATACTCTTTCCAGGTCAAAGAGTCGTCGTTTTCGCAAGCGGCAAGGACGGTGTATTTGGAGAAACCAATGAGATCCACACCAATTTCCGATTGAATTCAGAAGGTGAAACCTTAGTCCTGACACCTCCGGATGGGTCCAATTACTCTCCAGACCAGATCCCATTTCCCGGACAACGCGGGGGGTACACTTACGGGACGCATCCTAACCGGACGGGTCACTACTTTCTCGATATACCCACACCTGGAAACCCCAACCAATCTAACGAAGTCCTTCAGGGAGTTCTCTCTCCTATCGCATACTCTCCAGGCGGTGGTCTTTTCGAGGACACGGTCACGATCCAGATTTCCAAGCCTGATCCTGTTTCTGAAATTTATTACACCCTCGATTATACGAACCCCAATCCCCAGGATTCCTTCCGGTATGAGGGTCCAATTGAAATCACAGAAACCTCGGTTCTCAGAGCCGCCGCATTCCGAGCGGGCCGAGTGCCCTCTCCTATATTGACTCAAACATTCTGGATCGGTGCACCGGAGAATCTTAAGACCCTTCCTGTGCTTTCAATGGTGTTCGACCCCGAGGATCTCGAGGGGGAAGGAGGTCTTCGCGGAACAGATGGTGAGGGCAACCCCAATGCCATCAAGACCGGACCGGAGTGGGAGAGACCGGTTTCAGTTCAATACATTGACTTCAACGATTCTAGCGAATCATTCACCATCAATGCGGGAGCCAGGATGCATGGGAACAATAGCCAGCGCATAGGAGCCAAGCCCTCGTTTCGAATGTATTTCCGTGATCTATACGATGGCGACAAACTGAAATTTGATCTAATCAAAGAATCCGACGTCGTAGAATTCGATGCAATCGTCATTCGGGGTGGCCATCAGGACTCGCGCAATCCCTTCATCCAGGATGAACTCGCACGACGCCTTTATGCCGATATGGGACAAGTTTCCAGTCTGGGGACTTTTGTTCATCTACTCATCAATGGTATTCACTATGGATATTACAATCCGGTGGAGAGATACAATGTCGATTTCTTTCAACAGAAATACGACTCGACTTCCGAATGGGATGTTGTTCGGAATCGCGAACTCGGAGAAGGAAGTTTTGAACCCTTCGCTGACTTGTTCCAATTTATTAAAAATAACTCCGTTGAGGATCCTAATGTGTATCGTGAGGTGTCGAAGAAATTAGACCTCATTAATCTTGTCGACTATCTCTTACTCAACATCTACGGCTCCACTTGGGATTGGCCGGGGAACAATGTCACCATCTCTCACGAATCGACGACAGGAGGCAAGGTTCGGTACCACGTTTGGGATGCCGAAGGAACTTTTGGGCTTCGAGCGGTTGTAACCGACGACACCACCCAGATCGAGCTGCTCGATGGGACTACCGAGGAATCGAACCTGTTTCTCGCCCTTACCAAAAATTCCTCCTTCATTCAACTCTTTGCAAGCCGGTTTCGGACACACTTTTACGAGGGGGGGAGTCTTACTAACGCTCATGTGATGGAGAGATTTCTGGGGCTCAGAAACGAGGTTGTCGGAGCCATTCCCACTTTTATTCCCACAGTCGCCTTTGCATGGGCACCCCACCGTCGACACTACATGATGGCCCATTTATACCAACACGGATTAATTCAAGATGTTGGGCAACCCGTCACAGATCAACCCCCTGTTGGACAATCGCCACCCAGAATTCCCATTGATGATCCCAATCTTCCAGACCTGGATGGAGATGGCATCGTCAACTCAGTTGACCTCTCCACAATGTTGGAGGGGTATCGGAATTCTCCACGCTCGGGTCGATTCGGTTCGCTCCTTTCGACCACCAAAGATTGGAGTGCTTGGAATTATCCAGTTGGAGTCGGTGTTCGGGATATCAAATTCGTTGATTTGGATGGGGACCATCTTAAGGACCTAATTGCAGTTAACGGAAACTACGGACGCCTTCTTGTCCTCAAGAATCTGGGTGGGGGATTATTCTCAGAACCCGATTACCTCGAAATTGGTCTTGGCGCAGAAGCGATCGCTATCGGTGACATCAACGGAGATGGGTGGGAAGACATTGTTACCGGGAATGATGGGATGACATCTCAAACTCTGACTGTTCTTCTCAACTCCGGAAAAGGTGGAGTTTCTCAATTTCAAGAAATCGAAGTTCTTTCGATCGATGAAAATGAATTTCTGCACACTCGCCAAATCCAACTTGCCGACTTAGACCATGACGGTCTGCTTGACGTTCTGGTCGGTTTCCACTCCGCCTTTGTCAACCAACCAAATGCTACCGCAATTCTTTTTGGAGACGGCGCCGGTTCTTTTTCGAATCGTACGATGGTGGAGACCGGGATCACAAGGTTGCTAGGGCCGGGTATGACCGCAGTGGCGGACCTGGACTCGGACCAGGGACCGGAAGCAGTGGTCCTAGACGGAAATCGGACTTCAGTTCTTCTTCGACTAAACGAATCCCGGCAACTGCTTGAACCTGTTGAACTCCCTCAACCCGGGAGTTTTGAACAGGTCACACTAGATACGGGAGACCTCGATCTGGACGGATACAATGATTTGGTTTTTGGCGATGGACCCAATGGTTCGATTCGCGTACTTTTTAATTCTGGGTCCGGTGTATTCTCATCCACCGACTCGATACGCATCCGAGGGATCCGACCCGAGAATATATTGGTTGCGGATCTCACTGGAGACGATTTACCGGAGATCATCGCAGCCAACCTCATCCCTTCTCTTATTCCCTCTTCGACAGTACAAGTCTTCTGGAACGAGGGGAATCGCGAATTCACTGTGGGAGATCCCCTCCATCTGGGAACAGAGATTTCTTTCCCTGGTTGGCTTGCATCGGGCGATGTCGATGGAGACGGTTTCGGTGATTTTGCTGTTTCGGATGAATTCAATGGCTCCATCACGGTTTTCCTCAATAGGCGTGCCATGCCAACCGGGGATCCCGATTTAACTCACGACGGGTATATCGACATCGAGGATCTGGGGATTATCGCATCGGAATGGCAGACAGTAACGACTCCGCGCTAAAAGACAGAAAGGATAGATTTTTGGCCGGAGCCAATCCGGTATTAGCCATAAAAGGGTATCAGGAGTTCGAAAAACTGGTACGATAGTTCGATTAAGGGGATGGGAAATCGTTGATTCTGAGAGTGAATGGACAAGGTGCGCTCATCCTGGAAAGGTCGTAATAACGACCGAATCATAGAAGCACTAGAGGAAGCTGCCCGTAGGGACATGAAGGGCTGCACCTTAATTGACATCGCACCCGGTGTTGTCACACAACTTCTTTCCCCTTTCTTTCCTGAAACCGATTCGCCACTAGCGCACGCGCTGGGTCGGGTGGATGAAGTCCTCCGAAAAGTGGTCGACTTATCCATTCTCTGCCATGAAGCGGAGGAGATTCTATCCGCTTTCGATCCGATCAATCCGAAACATCTGATCGTTCTCTATATGGAGGCTCGCATCGAGCAAGCTCTTCCCCGCGATGATGAACGCATCATCGCCAACCCACATGACATTGAGAAAGACTCTCTCCTCGAACTGGGGGATGTGGTATTCTGCTACAATGCCATTCCAAACACGAACAACCCCAAGGCATGCCTCGAAAACGTGATGAGAAGCGTCCGGATGGGCGGACTTTTGTCCATCGATCCGGCTACCGATTGGCGTTTGAATCCTCGGACGGATCCCATGTTCGTCCAGTTATCAGATAGCCTCTATGCCAAAGAATTCTAGAATCCAGAGTAGGGGCGAGATGTTTGGGTGAGGACCTAATGAATAGGTCGCTGATTACTCGCGACTATTTTACACCTTCAGGCATCCGGATTTTTTACCAAATATCGTCGTGACCAATTTGCGATCGTCATACCGACAAACTCCGCATCCCCTCGATTATTGAGAAGTAAATGGTCGGCTCCATCCAAGGATACAAAATTCTTGGGGTGTTCGGCCGCCTGAAACAATCGACTGGCATGCTCGATCCCGACCACGTTGTCTATAGGGGAATGAAAGATAAACAGCGGTTTACTAAAGGATTTCAGATTTTCATGAATGTTCTGTTCTGAAAGGTCGGTCAAAAGGTTTCGGTGAATCTTGACCCTTTGTCCGCCGAAAAAGATTTCGGCTGTTTCTTGGTTCCGGAGTTCAGGTGCGTGTTTAACGAGGATGTCACGAAGGTGTTCAGTGTCGCTTGGAGCAGCGATTGTGGCCACAGCCCTAACCTCCGGAATTCGTGCCCCCGCGACGAGGACCGCTGTCCCACCCAGACTGTGCCCGATCAAGAGTTGGGGCGGAGAGAAGTGATCTCTCAGGTAATCCGCCGCAGTTACGAGGTCTTCCACATTGGAAGTGAAATCGGTTTCGGAAAACTCTCCTTCGCTATCGCCGAGTCCGGTAAAATCGAATCGCAATACGGCGATTCCTTCTCCCGCCAACTGGTTACCAATCTGCCGGATCGGTTTCAGATCTTTCGAACAGGTGAAGCAATGGGCGAATATCGCATAAGCAGTCACTTCTCCGTTTGGGACATCCAATCTTGCCGCAAGTCGATGCCCCATCCTATTGATAAACTCGACCCGCTCTGTTTTGATCGACATAGAACCTCCTTTGGAAAAGCGCCTCAACAGGGGCGACGATACCGGACCTTCAATCGTTCGGTGAGAATCTTTTCCTTAGAACTTGAAAGGAATCTATCATGATCGAAGTCATTGCTGGAACCAACCGCCCTCAATCGAACACCAAAAAGCTTGCATCACTGGTTGTCGGTCTTTATCACGAGATTGGAGCAGATGCACAGCTCCTTTCGTTAGAGGATCTGCCAGAGGAGATATTCAATCCCGCATCCTATGCTGTGAAACCTGAATCGTTTCAACCCTTTTCCGATCGGATTCTACAGTCGAAAGGTCTCCACATCGTTGTCCCAGAGTATAACGGATCCTTCCCGGGAGTGATGAAATACTTCATCGACATGCTCAAGTTTCCCGAGAGTTTTGAACACCGATGTGTCGCTTTTACAGGACAGGCTGCCGGAATCTGGGGCGCCTTTCGATCGGTCGAGCAGCTTCAATTGATTTTCGGATATCGCAATTCCTATATCATGCCGGAGAGGGTTTGGATTCCAACCATCAACAACCAGTGGGATGAAGTCGGCGTTTCTTTCAAAGATGACGCCATTATGAAGAGGCTCGAAGACCAAATATCAGGGTTCCGAAAATTCGTGGAGATCCATTCTGGCGCCTGACACAGATGATTCAATGAGAAATGATACGGGAAGGTTGTGAGCTCAGTCTAATGACGAGGTTTCATGAGATCGAATTGGCGGGGGATGAAATTCTTCCCCCGCCGACCCGTCTATAGATTGAGTGATAAGGCGATGGTTCCTAGTTTCCGGTTGTTTTCTTACCTTCGACTTCGAAGTGACCCATCGGAACACTATTCTTCATGGCTTTCTTCAGGCCGCTGGGTAGGCTTCCTTCGTAGATGGGTGTCGCCATTTTGTTCCCGAGATCCAGCGCATCTTTCATTCCCTCTTTGTTTTTCTCAGCTAAGCGAACTTCGCCATAGAAATACTTGTCTCCCAGCAATCGACCATCCATGATTACGAGGAGAGGAGTATCGGCGCTGTCGATGCTTAACACGAGAATCAATTTCCTGGAATCGAGTGCTGGGTAATCCGCATCAACTGGATCGCCGTAGTACAAGCGTTCGAGCTCGCTTGAACCGCTATCGGTCGAAGTGCTTCCCTCTACAAGACCCTCTTCATCAACATGAAACTCGAGGTCAAAGTCGATTTCTCCTCCACCATCGCTACTAATGAAATCGACTTCCCCTTCACCTTCCCAAGTGAGTGGAACTTCGGGTTCTTGTGCGAAAGACGCGCCGGCAAGTAAAATAACGCCGACGGCCAACATGAACATACCGCGTGTGTAACTCAACATTTTCTGATCCTCCAAGAATGAATTAAGTAGATTGACGACTCTAAGAGTTCGCTAATTGTTTTCTCAACGATGATACCGGGAATGCCGACGAGGGAATGTAAACTTTGTGTCAACAAGATGTGAGCGGATCGTCGAATATCGAGCGAAACCGGATCATCTCCAATCAATCTCTGAAAAACCAAGCAGCGTTCCTGTGGCGAACGCGATATCCACCTGCGAAATCTGGTAGTCCACCAATGCGGAGATTTCGCGAAGCTGTGCGACAGCCAATCTCGCTGCCGCGTCGAGAACATCAGTGCTTGTTCGACCCTCGGCGCCCATTTGAAAAAGCTTGCGTTCGGCTTCATAGGTCTTAGCGGCAAGGACCACCTCTTGTCTCGCCGCCAGGATACGTTGCCAGTTCTGTTCCAACAAATCGACTGCATCATAGACTTCCTGTTCGATCATCTGTTCACGTTGATCTCTTGTCGCGAGTCGTTGTATCCGAGCGAGCAGGGATTGCCGGATGCGTGCGTCGGCGGCGCGGAACCCGATTGGAACCTCGGCCTGAAACCCAAGAGACCAATCAGCGTAATCGCCATCGCCTATCTGATAGTTGGCATCCCCAAAATGTCTTCCATATCCGTTGATGTTGTATTCATAATCTAAGGTAAACAAGGGAAGTCTCGCATTCCTGTCAAACTCAATCTGGCTCTCATCAATAGCCAATTGAATTTCTAACTCCAACATCTCCATTCGATTGTCCACTGCAAAACGAGCCAATGACCTTGTATCGAATGAAAGTCCGACAGGATTTGGAGGAGTGAGTGGAAGGATCGAACCTTCTGAGGCGATATCCATATCCGGACGGTTCATGACCCGTTTCAGGTTTCGTTCTCGAATTCGAAGGTTGGTCACCGAATTGATAATGCCTTCGAGTCTCGCGGATACCCCAGACTCAGCTCGAGTGATTTCAACCTCTGGGACCGCTTTGGCTCTGACAGCGAGCTGAGCTTCTTTCAGTTGCCGCAGCGCCAGTTCATACTGTTGTCTTCGAACTTCGGTTTCTTTGGAGGCTCCATAAACCGCCCAGTAGGCGCGGTCGGCAGCCGCCAAGACTCGTATGGCTTCGAGCTTCGACCGCGCGGCCGCGATACCGCTTTCGAGTTTTCCCACCCGGATCGAGTGGGTGTTGGTTCGAAAACCGGCCCCCCGCAGGAGAGGCTGGCTAATGGAGAACTTTAGATTGTTGTCATAAGCGGGGTCAGGGGAAACAAAAGGGTCATTCGTATTCACACGTTGACTGAAAAACTCAATGCCAAGGTTACCGCCACTTGGCATTGGCTTGAAGAGACCGACATTTGAGAGAAGCGACTTAGTCCGCAATCCGGTGGGGCTGTCCAGAACCGAACGGTCGACAGAGGCTGCGAGAAGTTGATCGAACTTGGCGACCTCCGCATTGTACGTTTCCCTCGCAATGGAGGGCGTTATTTGTTCGACCCGTAGACCGAGGTTTGTCTCCAGTGCCGATGAACGTACATCCGCGATTGTAATCGGTTCGGGAGAAACCAAATCGTCGGTCCCGAGTGCCTCCGCTCGATTTCTTTCGATCGCGTCCTGGATAGGCAGTGGTGGTGATTGAGAAAGGGATTCCAAATCGATGGAATCGATTCTTTTCGTTTCAGGACTCGCGTACGGATCTTCGCTATAAGTCAGGCAAGGGACCCTCCCGACCTGACAACCCATCAAAAAAAAGGTGGAGGTCAAGAGGAGAATCCACTTCTTGAACGACTGGTGTGGAACCGATCTATGACGCCATATGGAAAGAGTACTCATAGGAACAGCCTCCCATCGATGGAGACCAGCCATTTCATTGAGGAAACTCCTGTAAAGGATTCAGATATCACCAAACCGCCTCAGGTCCACCACTCCAATTCATTCCGTGGATACGTCGGAGGTCGCGCTATTTCACCACAAATCACTCACGCGAATTCATTCGTATCGAAGCGCCACCATCGGGTCCACTTTAGCGGCCCTTCGGGCAGGAAGGTAACAGGCCAGGATACTTACGAAAAGGAGGATGAGCGGTACAACGACGAATGTCACGGGGTCGATGGCCCTCATTTCGTAAACCATTGCTGTCAGAAGGTTTGCCCCCAAAAAGGCCAACACTAAACCGGTAACCAATCCTGTGAGCGTGAACCACATCCCCTTCTTCAGCATGAGGTGAATCACATCCGAGGTTTGGGCCCCCAGGGCCATCCGTATTCCAATTTCATGGGTTCGTTCACTGACCGAATAAGCGACCACTCCATAGATACCGATTGATGCCAACAAGAGAGCCACAATCGCCATCATGCCCATCACAACCATGCAGAACTTTTGGACAGAGACCGAGGATGCCACTACCTCATCCATTGTTTGAATGCGAAGGATCGGCTGGTTCGGATCGACCGACCAAATTGCCTGGCGTGCCGGTTCGGAGAGAGTCGTGGGATCAGCCTCTGTCTTTAGGAGGAGAGACATCATTGACCAACATTCTTGAGTGATCGGTACATAGAAATAGGGTCGAATTTTATCTTCGTTCATGGCCCTGGATTCCACATTTCCGACCACACCCACGATTTCTCTCAGTTCGTCATGGAGATCGATGTTCTGACCGAGTGGATTCTCATCGGCAAAATGTCTCCGCGCCAGTTCTTCATTGATTATGATGACCTTGGCACTACTCCCATCATCTTGATCACTGAAGAAACGTCCTTTGACCAATGGAATCCCAAGAGTACGGAAAACATCAGGAGTCACTTGCCGATATTGGGCTGATATAAACTCTCCTTCTGGTAGGGGGGGGCGTCCTTCTATTTTGTAACTGTGGTCGGTGCTGTAGGAACTCAATGGATGGATGTTGATCGCGGCGGCGGATTCCACACCGGGGAGTTGTGCTATCTCGCGGAGTGTGTCCCGGAAGAATGAGACTCGATGGGTAATCTCCTCGTTTTTTTCTGTCGACGCGAGTTCTAATTCAATTGCTAGAACACCTTTGGGATCAAAACCCGGATTGTCGGTCAAGAGACCATAGAAACTCTTGATTAAGATTCCAGCCCCAATGAGAAGCACCAGTGCCATAGCGACTTCGGAAATCACGAGAAATCCAAGCACCCGGTGGCGTGAAGAGGTACCCGAAGATCCACGGCCACTCTCTTTTAACGTTTCATTGATATTTAATCTCGAAGCCTGCCATGCTGGAGCCAAGCCAAAGATGAGACCCGTTAGGATCGACAAAGCAAAGGTGAATCCGAGGATCGTGGGATTCAAACTGAGTTCTTCCAGGCCAGGGATCGAGGCGCCTCCGACTGAGCCTAGTTTCGGAGACATCAACTGCAGAAGGTCTAACCCCAGAACCGCAAACAATAATCCCAGCATCCCACCTAATATTCCAAGGACTACACTTTCGGTTAGGATCTGTCGAAAAATTCGGAAGCTTCCCGCACCCAATGCACTTCGAATTGCCAATTCTTTACCACGCGCGTTCGATTTAGCCAACAAGAGGTTTGCTACATTTGCGCACGCTATAAGCAACAGGCATCCGACCGCGCCATAGAGGACTAAGAAAGCCCATTTGACCTCGCGGACCAACACCTCATGGAGGAGTTCCACTTTGACATTCCGGTTCTTATTCGAATCGGGGTACTCCTGAGCTAATCGCGCCGCGATCGTGTTCATTTCGGCGTTGGCCTGCTCGAGATTGACTTCAGGTTTCAGTCTGCCAATGGAGATGAGATAATGATTTCCACGATGTTTTTCAAGTTCCTCTCGTGAGAAGGGCACATAGATTTGTGCCATATCTTCAAGGAACCCCATGGTGGGGCGAGCCACCCCAACAACGGTATAGGAGTCCTCTCCAAGAATGATTAGTTCTCCAATGATTCCAGGATCGGAATTGAAACGGGACTCCCAGAGTCGGTGGCTGAGGACCACCACTTTCTCGTCCCCGGTTTGGGACTCCTCGGGGAGAAACCCGCGTCCATGTAGCGGAGAATCCATGAGTGTCTCAAAAAAATTTGATGTGACTTGAAATCCGGTCAATGCGATGGGCTCGCCTTCGCCCGCGAGACTAAATCGAGCCGCTCCGTCGAAAGCGCAGATTTTATCGAAGACGGTATTCTGTTCTTCCCAATCGAGAAAATCCGGGCCCGATACACTTCCTCCTTCGTCATCCTTCCAGGTAGACTGCACCAGCATTAGTTTGTCAGGGTTAGGAAAGGGGAGGGGACTGAGGAGAACCCCATGCAACAGACTAAAAAGAGCTGTATTTGCGCCGATCCCGATCCCCAAGGCCAGGATCGCGCAGAGGGTAACCCCTCGATTCTTCCATAACATCCTGATTCCAAATCGTATATCGTGGACGAGCGGGGTCATGATGCGACCTCTTCCAAGGTTGTTTTGTCTCGGACGATATGACCATCGAAGAGTTGGATAGATTTCATTGCGTGTTCTGCATACCGAGGATCATGAGTCACCATGCAAATGGTGGAACCGTCCTGATGGAGTTCACTCAGCAACTCCATCACCGCTTCTCCGCTTTTCGAATCGAGGTTCCCCGTAGGCTCATCGGCAAGAAGAATGGATGGCTTGCCTGCCACAGCGCGTGCGACGGCGGCCCTCTGTTGCTGTCCGCCCGATAGTTGCGAAGGGTAGTGTTTGGCGCGGTGGGAGATACCGACTCTATCCAAAGCCTCCTTCACACGATCCTTCCTTTCGGCTCCGGACATCTGGCGGTAGGTGAGCGGCAGTTCCACATTCTCAAAAACGTTCAGATCTCCGATAAGATTGAAACTCTGAAAAATAAAACCGATCTCCTGGTTCCGAAGGATTGCACGTTGATAAGCCGAAAGGTGAGAAACATCGCTACCCCCCAATTCGTAGGTTCCACTGTCGGGTGAATCGAGGAGCCCCATAATTGCGAGGAGTGTCGATTTCCCACACCCTGAAGGTCCCGATATGGCAAAATAATCGCCCTCATTAATGGATAAATCGATACCAGACAAAGCATAAGTTTCGACATCCTCCGTGTGAAAGACTCGTTCGATTCCGGCCATTTCAATCAATATCTTTGCGGACATCCTGGATAACCCTCCTAAGTGCATTTCCTGCCATAATGACTAGATCTCAATGTTCTTGGTAAAGCGAAATCCAATACCAATTGCGGTCTAAACAGATTCTATGCCAATCTCTTGTCTGTGATGTAACTTTAAATGAATCATCGGTATAGGCGTATCTGGAGAAACTGGCGGGTCTTGTTATCCGGTAGCCGGAATTGAGAGAATCTATCAAATAATGGCGCTCAGCCTAAACCTTCTATTGAATGCGGACACGATTTACCTTGTCCCACTCATTCATATCGGAAAGTATCACTCGGTCACCTTCCATAAGTCCCTCGACAATCTCCACTGTCCTCGATGAACCTCGCCCCAATTGGACAGAGACTCGAGTCGCCTCGGTCTCAGTCGGATTGAGTCTGAACAGAGAGACCGTGGCTCCTGGTTGACCGTAGACAGGCCGGCCGACATAAAGGGAATCGGTGAGGGTTTCGATCTCAATATTCCCCGAAAGGGTTTGATCCGATCGGGCGCCGGGGGGTAATGGGTCTTCAAAGTCCACATCGACATTGACCGCGCCGTCTTGCACCGAGGGATCGATACGAGAGACCAGACCATTGAGCGTGGTGTTTCGTAAATCGATTTCGACGGGTAGGCCTATGGAGACCTCACGGACCTGATTCTGATCGATACGAACTACCGCCTTGAGACGTTCCGGGTTGCTCACTTTGGCGAGGTTGGTGGTCAGATCGACCTGCTGTCCTTCCTCTACCAGCAGTTGTTCGAGGACCCCCTCGAATCCGGCTCGAACTTTTAGGGATTGAAGTTGCTGTTGTTTGAGTTCAAATAGTGCGCTCGCTTGCCTGACCTGAGCGGCTAGAACCTTCAGCAGATTGTCTGAATATTGTTTTTGGATACCCACTCGCCTCTCTTCGATCCCTTTGAGTTTTCCCAGTTCCTCGGCGTGGACAATGCTAACCTCAAGTTGGAGCTCCGAAATCAGGCCATCCTTGGCCAATTCCTTGTCCGATTGAGCACGCAACTCGGCTTCCGCCAAATCGGCGTCGAGCCGTGCTGCGGAGGTTTCCAAATCCAGGAGTTCCTTTTCGAACTCCACCTTTTTCGCTTCCAATTCAGACTCGGAGGACTTGTATTTGAGGTTCGTTTCCTCGACAGCCAGTTCCAATTCGGGATTACTGAGTTCGAGAACGATGGTATCCGGTTGGACAATCGCCCCCGGTTGGATGGGGATATGTTCTACCCGCCCCGATGTGGCGGGTGTCACCCAGCGAATTTCCTTCGGCACGAGACGACCCGAACCTCTGACCTGGCGAGTCATATCCCCACGCACCACTGTATCGATAAAGACTGTCGAGGCATCGATGGTGGGTGAAGCAGGTTCTAGCCGGGAATAGCCGATGGCGGCCGCGACTGTACATCCTACTATTAGAACCAACATGAAAAATCTTCCCAGGATTTTCTTGGAACCTCTGGAGTCTTTGGGAATGTCTACCATGGTTTTTCTCTTTCAACGTCCAATACGAAATCATCTGGTGAATGGGGGTCTGATTATACTCCTATGAAGCGTCAACGGTTATCCACCCCAAAAACTTCAGAATAAATTGACCTACCACCTAGAAGGTCTCTTTTCCAAGATGCTTTCTAATCAAAGTCAGTTGTCCGAAGTGGAGCATCCAGTGAACGATTTCTCCAGAGAAGACAGTTCCCACTGTCGGGCCGAAGTATCTGAGGGGTTCGGGGGACTCCGTCTGAAGATCCGATTCGCTCAGCGTGTCCAGGATCGAAAGCGTTCCCTCTCGCTGGATCTTCATCGCCTCCATGAGTGTAGCCTTGGAAGGGAAGAACTCGGGATCGTCGATGTGCGACACTTCTTTTGCGGACCCTTTTCTGATTTCTTCAGGCACCTTAGGCATCTCGCCTCTATCCAATTGGGTCATATGAAAATTCTCGCTTGTGACCAAATGACAGAGCTGCCATTTGAAGTGGTTCATTTCTGAGAAAGGCCGGACCATCAGATCCTCATCGGTCATATCCTTCAGATAGCTGTTGACCATAAAGCCGGGCAAAACAAACCCCGATTTCA
>JAJDBZ010000273.1 GCA_029261095.1 Candidatus Omnitrophota bacterium
GCTACCGTGCTGGTCCCGGATCTGTGATTCCGGTACCTTGGTCGACGGGAGTTTCACTCCCCCGCCGAAAACTTTTTCTACTCCTAAACCCCTACTTGTGTTATGATCCTTGGACCATTCCAACCCCTCGGAGGTGCGGACCTCATGCGGCGAATACTCTATACGCTCGTACTCCTTTCCACCCTCCCTTTGTCCTTCGCGCAAGCCTCAATTCTTCATGTCTCCAAATCCGGTAACGGGACTGATGGGACCAGTTGGCAGAATGCCTTTGTAGAGATCGGTGAGGCGATAGAGGCCGCGACGAGCGGTGATGAAATATGGATCGCGTCAGGAACATACAATGAATCGATGAACGTTGGTCTCAGTGGATTGTCTTTTTTTGGAGGCTTCCACGGAAATGAAACCCGTGATGAGTTTTCGCTGCGCGATTGCAAGATTAATGCGACAGTAGTAGATGCTACCAGTTTACAAAAAAGCTGCCTCCGAATATCGGATGCCACGCAGATTTTTTTCGACGGAATTTCTTTCAGAAATGCAAGATTGGAAGGCGAATTTGCAGATTTTGGTGGTGGGATACAGATACTGAGCAGCCAAGTAAATATCTCACATTGTATTATTTACGATAATTTTGTTGGAACTTCCCTAGATGATTTTCGCAATGCAGGCGGCGGAATGCTTGTTGCAGATGCCGTCGTTAGTATTACTAACTGCCAGTTTTTAGAGAACTACGCTGCCTCCCATGGGGGAGCTATTATGTCCTTAGACCTAAACCGTCCCCGCGACACCAGACTCAACCTGACTAACTGTTTGTTTGACGGGAATATTGGTACTGCGGTCTATACCACCCGCGCAAGGGTCGATCTTGAGCATTGTACGTTTGGGGTCAACAGTAAATGGTCTCACAATACCCTGTTTAACCTGGATACTTTCCCCGCATCCGGACCTCAAGGAGCCACAGTTACGAACTGTATTATCCGAGACGATCTCCGTCCATTTATGAACGTCACCTACAGCAATATCCGAGACTACCCTGGAGAAGGAAACATTGATGAGAACCCCCGCTTCATCAGTCTTGAAGGTGGTGATTTTCGACTGCGGGCGGATTCCCCCTGCATCGATTCCGGAACCGATGTGCAAGTTCTCAACGACCTGGGCGGGAATCCCCGCCCCATTGATGTCAAAGGCCGGGGGATTGGTCGCGGGTTTGACATAGGTTGCTACGAGTTTCAACTGAAACGGTCGGACCTCAACGAGAACGGGCGGGTCGATGGGGAGGATCTGCTGATGTTTCAGGAGGAGTGGATGCGGGAGGGTGGTGGGGAGGATTCGCAGGAGTAATATCTCCTGACGAAGTCCGCACCGACGTCACAACTCCGACGCGGCCACCGGACATTTCTATTTTGCAACAACAGGTTCCTTCCCCCACCTTCACCCCCCACAACGTTCGTTGTAACTTTCCCAAGTTCTAGTTGTTTTTCAAGGAGGATCTGTGGAAATGGCCGCACGCAAAGAGGTAAAGGTGGGAATCGCAGGAATCGGGTTCATGGGAGTGACCCACTATGGGGCCTACAACCAGATCCCCGGTGCAAGGGTAGCAGCGATTGCCGAAAGCGATCCGCAAAGAAGGGCCGGTGACTGGACCGGAATCCGTGGGAACTTCGGCGGCGGTGGTGGCAAGGTCGACCTCTCCAACATCAACACCTACGAAAACTACCAGGAAATGGCCCAAGACCCCGACATCGACCTCATCGACCTTTGTCTGCCAACTCCGCTTCACAAGAAAGCCGCCATTCACTGTCTTAAAGCCGGTAAACACGTGTTGGTCGAGAAACCGATCGCCCTCAATATCAAAGATGCCACCGCGATGATTCAAGCCTCCAAGAAAGCGAAACGCAACCTGTATGTCGGTCATGTTCTCCGGTATTTTCCAGAGTACCGATACCTGAAAACCGTCTACGACGATGGTCGATTCGGCAAGCTGATGGCCGCTCACTTTCGACGGATCATCGCTAAGCCAGATTGGTCGGGTGGAAGTAACTGGTTTTCCGATCCAAAGAAAACCGGCGGCGCCACATTGGATCTTCACATCCATGATGCTGACTTCATTCTCCATCTGCTCGGGCAACCGAAGTCGGTGGAATCACATGGAGTTCCTGCGGGGCATGGCATGTTCGACTATCTGACCAATCAATATAATTATGGGAAGAAGGGCCCGATTATTTCGTGTGAAGGGGGTTGGATCGCCACCGCGGCCCTTCCCTTCGAACAGTCCTATGAAGCCTATTTCGAAAAGGCCACCATCTTCTTCAACTCCAGCAACCAGCCTGTCACCATCTACAAACCGGATGGTAAGAAAGCAAAAGCGCGACTCTCCAAAGAGGATGGCTTCTTCGCAGAGCTCAAGGCCATAGTCACGCCTCTCAGAAGGGGAGAAAAGCCCAAAGAATTACTCGGAACCAGCGCGCGAAAAGCGTTGGCACTCTGTTTAGCGGAACAGAAATCCGCGAAAACTGGCAAATCCGTAAAAATCCGATAAGCTAGGAAGAAGAATTTTCTAACCCGCGAGATCTCTTTTTGAAAGCCAATAGGTTTACTCGCGATTCTTGCTCCCACGAAACGGAGGAACGGATCATGCCCCGACACCTCATTTTCCTCTCACTGCTCGCAGCCACTTTCTGGTGCGTCAGTCTTTCATTTCCCGCCTCCGCCACCATTCAAGTTTTAGAAGTTGGGGATGTCTTAATGGTTAGCGATGAGGCCGGAAGTCATTTCGGTGCTCTCAAGTTGGTGGATGTCGATTCCGTGCGTCGGAGCCTGATTTACCAATGGTACCTCCCTCCCGAAGGAGTTGTCGCCTTCACAACTCCAGACTTGCACAGTGGCACTACCGAGATCCGACAGGTGCGAGGTAAAGGGATTATCGCCTTCGGTCCGTTTGTCCTCGAATGGCATGGCAGCGAGGGGAAGAAAGCGGCATTTGGAGCGAATGGAGATTTGGGAGTCAATCCACTGCGTATCGCCACTTCGGGCATTAAAGATCCCACCATCATTCAAGATGCTCGATCCGGTTATCAATATCAGATTGCAAGTGTCCAAGAGTCGAGCGACCCCCTCGGCATTCGCGATGTCCTGTCCGATTTACCGAAAGCTCGAGTCGGGTTCGCGGTCGCGGACACAATGGTCGACTTTGGAGATGGCAACCAAGAACCGGCGGTGGCGGTCATTCGTATCGACCAGGAATCGAATGCCTTCGCACAAGGTGTCCGCAAAGGACAGGTCATCCTCGCCTTCAATGGAGTCGATGTCATGAGCGCGAAGGATTTCCACGATCAACTCAGAATTTATAACCCACAAGAGACCGCCAGCATTACTGTCTGGAAAGATTCGGCTTATCAGGACATTACCTTCTCCACGGAAGCCCGCTTGCAGAAACCTAAGATCAGCGAGGCCGATGGAGAAGAGAAGAAAGACCTCACCCCTGAAGAAAAAGCCGCCCAGGAAAACAAGAAAGAAGTCCGTAATTTTATCGAACAATCGCTCGAGGCGCTGAAGGCTGTCCACTACGATTGAGGAATGACGCAGGGTTGGTCGTCGGATTCATGAGGGTTATAGCCCTCTCCGCCGATCCCTTCTAGGATTCCCTATCCCGCAATCATCGAGGAATCGTCGTGAGTGTCCTCAACCATCGTCTCAGTCTCATAGGCATCTTGGTCCTGGCAGGGGTTCTGCGACTCGCCCTTCTATCCGATAACCCGCCTGGCCTTTTCCGTGATGAAGCGGACAAGGGTTATGCGACCTATGCGCTTATCGAAACAGGGAAGGACTCCAGCGGCCGCAGCTGGCCACTTCAGATCAAATCTTTCGAGGCCTATACATCACCCTTCTATCACTGGCTCTCGATCCCCTCGATCAGGCTCTTGGGTCTTGATATCTTTTCGACCCGGCTTCCAGCCGCCCTGGCGGGAACTCTTGCCTGCGGTGCGGTCTACCTTCTGGGGGCCGCATGGTCCAGCAAGAAACTTGGGCTGATGGCAGCACTCCTATTGGCCATCTCTCCCTGGCATTTGCTCTTTAGCCGCTGGGCCAACCAAGGCATTCTCATGACTCTTTTTATTCCGCTTGCGCTTTGGGCCACTTGGAAATGCCTAAAGGAATCGGCCGACAATAGAATGACCTTGCTCGGATGGGTTGGATTGAGCGGCATTCTCTGGGGCATCTCTTGGAACACATACGCCCCAGCGCGTCTCTTCATTCCTCTGTTCATGGCTTCGATTTTTATGATTCAAATCGGTTTTTCTGAAACGAAGGGAGCCGACTCACTACGACTCTTTCTATCCGGCCTTGTGAGCCTTATAGCAGCCGGTCCGTTTGTGTTGGATATCCTCATGAACTGGGAGGAGACTCAGACTCGACTCGAGTTTCTAACCGGAGGCCAATCTTTTTCCTTCGGGCTTTTCATGAAGAACTACTTCGCACATTGGAACCCGATGTATCTCATACTTAATGGGGATGCAAACCCACGCCATCACATTCTTGGGCAAGGCCAACTCAGTTGGACAGAGGTGGTTCTCTGGTGCTTTAGTATTGTTGGTCTCATCAAGACGCGAGGAACTTGGAGGGGGTGGCTGATCGCGTGGTTCATTCTCGCCCCTATTCCAGCAGCGATCACCAATGAAGGTCTTCCTCATGCTCTCCGGACATTGATGATAGTCCCTGCTTTCGCATTGTCAGGTGGAATCGGTCTTGCCTGGTTTGCTTATAAAATGGCAAAACAGTTCTCCCGTCGAACCGCTGCCGTGATCCTGTCATTATTAATCTTGTCCCAATCGGTTTTTACCGGATACCAGTTTTTTCGAAAGTATCCAAACAATGATAGGGTAGCCCTGGCATGGGAAAAAGGATTGGTCGATGCGATCGAATGGGTAGAAGAAACCAAAATTCCTGGTGAAGTCTGTGTGATCACCGGTATCGTGGAATACCCCGATGCCTATCTCGATTTTGTCCTGAAGCCCGACCCGAGATGGATATCCGAAGGGGGCGGATATGAAGGGTACCACCTGCTTCCCACCGGAAAACCGATCGACCCGAGAGTTCTCAATTCACCGGGACTGTATCTAGAGAGATCCATGCTGGGCGGAAAACCTTCGAACTGGCGAAAGGTCCAACCAACCGAGGATTTTCTGAAAATGGATCTTTATTGGAGACTTTATCGCGTGATCGAGAAATGAATTATTCTTCGGGTGGGGAGAAACGTGAATGAAAAAACTCGCGGAGCGTTTCCAGCGAATCGACATCCGTACCAAAATCCATGATGGAGAGTTCATTCAAGAGGACTTCCAAGACCTCCACCGGTTGGGCTCCAACCATTTCCGCGAGTGTCGACAGAACGACAGATTGTTCACCCGAAATAGAAATGGAAATTTCCGCCAGGCTCTCTGACAGCGCCTTCTTAACTGATGACAACAATCTTTCACGGTCAATCGGTTTCAGGACAATGTCCTTGAACCCTTCACGGACAGCCGATTCGACAACTTCTTTATCATGAAACGCTGTGCACAAAATAAAGGGAGGAACCGGAATCTCACCGTTCTCGTCTGAATGTTCCAACTCGCGGGCGTTTCGATAGAACTCGACACCATCCATGTCGGGCATCATGAGGTCGGTAATGACCAGATGAAACCTCTCGTTCTTGAGTTTCTTAAGAGCCTCAGGGCCATTGGCTGCCTGTTCGATTTCGCAATTCAATTCACCCAAGCTCTTCTCGAGTAGGATCCTGTTGAAACCGGTATCATCCACAACCAGAATTCGTTCGCCCGCCATCGTGTCTCCCTGTCAGTAACGACCATTGATTACGAAATCATGCTCGAGCCACTGACTTCTCCTAAGACTAGCCTAATATGGAATCGACACAAGTATGAGGATCGATATAATTTATTGCCCAAATGGAAGTTTTGCCCACCTCATTGGGAACTAATTTCCTTTGAGTCCAAACTTCTTGGCCCGGGAGGCTAACCGGTCCGGGCTGATTTGGAGCAGTCGAGCTGCCGCGCTTTGATTCTGATTCGCCAATTTCAATGCTTGTTCGACCGCCGATTTTTCGATCTCCTCAAGCGAAGCACCCTCAGCGGGCAAGTGAACCAGACGGTCGATCGGGGAGAGAGATGGTCCTTCCAGACGGAGTTCATTCGCGGAGACCTCGCCAGACTTGGCTCGTATCAGGACTCCCTCAATGACATTCCGAAGCTCGCGAACATTCCCAGGCCACGAATAGGCCTTCAACCTGGTAAATGCCTCAGGTCCAATGTGTCGTTGAGTCTTCCCATAACGACTAGCAAAATCGCGGAGCATGATTTCGCACAAAGGCTGGATATCCTCGACTCGTCTTCGAAGTGGCGGAACCGTAATAGGTGCGACACTGATTCTGAAGAACAAGTCTTGACGAAACCTTCCCTCCTCCACCTCACGTCGAAGGTCTTTGTTGGTCGCCAAGAGCACGCGGGCGCGCAACTGAAGTGTTTGGGATCCACCCATCCTCGTGAACTCCCCCGTCTCGAGGACACGAAGAAGTTTCGACTGTGAATCGAGGGACAGCTCACCGACCTCATCGAGAAAGAGTGTTCCTTCCCCAGCGCGTTCGAATTGTCCTCGCTTTCTCTCGGTGGCCCCTGTGAATGCCCCCCTTTCGTGACCAAAAACTTCGGATTGGAATTTGTCGTCCTCCGGAAGCGCCGCGCAATTGATCGGCACCCATTGCTCTTGGTCTCTTCCTGAGAGTCGGTGAATCTCTCTGGCAACCACTTCTTTCCCGGCGCCAGTCTCTCCTTGTATGAGAATCGCGGCGGGGGATGGGGCCAACTCTTGGACCTCAGAAAGGAACGCGGACATGACAGGGCTCTTGGCGACCATTCCAGTCTCTTCAGATTGAGCCGAGAGCTGCGCACGGAGTTCGCTATACTCGCGTCGGACTCTAGCGTCCTCGAGAACGCGACGGATGCGTTGGATAATCTCGCCTCGGGCGGCGTCTTTTTGGATATAATCAGCAGCCCCCAACTGCATCGATTCGACAGCTGTTTCCACCGCGTCTATTGAGGTAAGCATCACGACAGGGAGCTCAGGGTCGACACCAGGGTTCCTCTTGATGGCCTCCAATAATTCGAGACCATTCATGCCCGGCATCTTGATGTCGGCCAACATGAGATTGAAGGAACTCGCTTTGACCCGATCCAAGGCCTCGTCGCCCCTGCTGGCCCAACGAACCTGAAAACCTTCGCTTTCGAGGTTTCTGACCATTCGGTTCGCAAAGCGTTCATCGTCCTCGACTAGGAGGACTTCAATTTGATGGGGGGCTCCCTTGGACATATTCTCTCCGAAAACGGTTCCAATAGTGGACTCATAACGGTTGATCCTTTCACAATCGGTTCAGAATGATAGACTTTGGGTGCTCAAAGGATCAACTTACCGCTAAAGGAGCGATCGCTTGCCCGAGAAATACCACCTCAAAGACGGCCGTACTCTGACGCTCCGTGTCGCGCGCTCTGTGTCTAAGAAAGATATCGATTTGTTGCGACTACTTCTTTCGCACAAGGGGGATTACCTCGTTCACCTCGAGGACTACTGGAAGAATGGATCGAAAGGTCGAATCGAGGGATTGGAGTGGCGGTTCTGTCTCGCTACTCTCGGGAAAAAACTGGTCGCGAACCTTGTGCTCTGGGAATCTGGGGGGATTGCGATTCTTGGTCACGTTTACACGCACCCCGATTACCGCAGACTCGGGATCGGAAGCGCGTTGCTCCAGTTTCAGGACAAAGATTTTTGGAGTCGCGGCGGCAAGGCCATCCAGCTCCGGACTGAATTCGGATCACCTCCACATCGTATGTATCTGAAAATGGGTTACCGGGATATTCAAGGGAACGAAGGGATGATGATTAAGCAGAAAGTCGAATCGGCTTGGGAGAGCCTTTATCTTTCCAAACCGACTCGCGCGGTTCCCTTCCATTGGCGTCATTGGCCATCCGCCAACCTCCTGTTCCTCACACAAAACCCCTCTTTTGTTCGGTGTCATGGGTACCAGGTGTATGGGGTGGATTCTCTCGAATCTCCGGTCGCTCTTCGGTTCACACTCCAGAAAGAGGAACTCGAACGTGGGAGAGACCAGATCGAAGTCCTGGAGTCGGAGGGCGGAGTATGCGTCGCCTGGGCAAGCGTGATGAAGGAGCCCAATTGGAAAGGTTCGTCACGGCAGCGAGTGTTCGATCTTTTCTATCATCCCGCTTATTCCAAGTCGTTGAATCGACTGACACGTCGATTTTCTATACCCCCTGGAACCATGGCTTTTTCGACTCCTAATGATCCCAAGAACAACGTACTTCTCGACCTGGGTTTTCAGGAGAAGGAATCAAAGAAGGATTTTTTCGTAGGTGGGGATTCGCTTCTCACCTTCGAACGATAGGAGGACATGATGAGAGATCTTGTTGTTGTCATTTTCATGCTATTAAGCACCATCATTGGAGGTTCCGTTATGGCGAATACAATCGAAGGCTTGGAAGAAGGGTACGCGGACTCGGACGGGGTCAAGATTCACTATGTCACCAAGGGAGAGGGTCCATTGGTTATCCTCATTCATGGATTTCCAGAGTTTTGGTACTCTTGGCGGAACCAGATTTCTCCTCTCGCCGAGCATTTCAAAGTAGTTGCCATCGATATGCGTGGGTACAACAAGAGCGATCAACCCGAAGGAGTGGAGAACTACTCCATGCGTTTTCTTGTGCAAGACATCAAAGCGGTGATCGATCATTTCAGCGAAGAGAAGGCTGTTATAGTCGGCCATGATTGGGGGGGTATGGTTGCTTGGAGTTTCGCCATGTTCCAACCGGAAATGACCGACCGCCTCATCATACTCAATCTACCACATCCCAAAGGTTTTGCCCGGGAACTCGCGAACAATCCGGAGCAGCAGAAGAACAGCCAGTACGCGCGGGATTTTCAGCAACCAGGCGCGGCTGAGGCTGTAACTCCAGAGATGTTGGCCTCTTGGGTGGGGGACCCCAAAGACCGAAAAATTTATATCGATGCTCTCTCACGATCGAGCCTGTCCGGAATGATCGACTACTATAAGGCGAACTATCCGAAAGAGCCTTATACGTACGATGAAGACAAAGCTTATCCGCCCATCAAGTGTCCTGTCCTACAGTTTCACGGATTGGAAGATCCGTATCTATTGAAAGCAGCTCTCGATGGGACCTGGGATTGGATCGACAACGAGTACACCCTGGTGACAGTCCCTGGCGCGAGTCATTTCGTTCAACAGGACGCCGCTGAGTTAGTCACAAAGAGGATGCTCTCGTGGCTGATGGAGCAATAACGGAAACCGCTCCCCGGTTAACCTGGAACACCGCGTTCGCGCTATCGCGGCGACACCTCAAGCAGCGCTCTGGAAAGTCGCTGCTCGTCCTTCTCTGTTTGGCGATCGCCGTCACTTTTTTAATGGCCACACTCACGTTTGATTTTCTAGTGTCGGAACTGATGGATACCGAGTATGTCCATACCCAGGCATTGCTCGAGCGTGCGGGAATCGTAACGGGGGATGCCGACGCGATGGCGACTCACGCCGCAAGGAGAAACTGGATTCTTGGAATTACCTGTTTGATCTGTTTAGCTGGGGTGTCTAATTCTCTCCTGATCGCAGTCACTGAGAGATTTCGAGAGATTGGGACGATGAAATGCTTGGGAGGATCGGATCGTGAGATTACACGCTTATTCATGACCGAGGCTCTGCTCCTCGGTTCTATCGCTGGAATACTCGGAATCGGAGTCGGCTATATTGTTTCTTTGGTTCAATTCCTATTCGTCTTGGAACTCGGTCTTCATGACCTTCAAACATACGTTATGGCTTTCGTAGTCGGCGCCCCCATCGCTTTCATCTTCGGAATCGTTCTGACGGTTTTGGCCATGATCTATCCAGCATCAGTCGCTTCTAGAATGCTCCCCGGCGAGGCAATGCGGAGAGAGTTCTGATGAACGCTTCCACCTCAAGCATGCTTGCGCAAACCATAGGGGTTACCAAAACGTACTCCTTGGGGAGCGGCAAAGTTTGCGCGCTCCAAAAGGTGGATTTCTCTGTCATGGCTGGTGAATATGTCAGCATCGTCGGGCCGAGTGGTTCTGGAAAGTCGACACTATTCAACATGATTGGCGCTCTGGACCAACCCACATCTGGGGAGGTATTCCTGGATGATATCGATATTGCCCAACTCGACTCGAACGAGCTGGCTTGGCTGCGTTGCCGCAAGATTGGATACATCTTTCAAACTTTTAATCTGATCCCAGTCATGTCCGCAATAGACAACGTGACATTGCCAATGATCTTTGCGGGAGTCGAAAGCGAGGCTTCGGTCGAACGCGGAATCGATCTACTCGATCAAGTGGGATTGAAAGAGCGCTTACACCATCGTCCTAACGAACTTTCGGGAGGCCAGCAGCAAAGAGTCGCAATCGCCCGTGCTCTTGCCAATCGTCCTTCGCTGATTCTTGCCGATGAGCCAACAGGCAACCTTGATCTCGCAACGGGTCAAGAGATCATTCACCTTCTCCAAGCGCTCAACCAGGACCATGGTGTCACTATTATTACTGCTACCCATGATCTCAAAATGATCGAAGCCAGCGATCGGGTCGTGCATCTGTTGGACGGACGGATCGTGAACGAAGAGCGGAATGAAAGGGATGACTGAGAGTTCTTTGTGGTTTGGGTTAGCGGTTAAGTGCTAGAACGGAACGCCATCATCGACACCCACCTCTGACAACCCTTCATCGTCGGGCATCGAAAGGACATCATCCGGAGCTTGAAAGGTGGCGAGGTTCTTGAACGCGGCATATCGGGAAATGAACGCCACCGGAACTTTTCCAATGGGTCCATTACGCTGTTTGCCGATGATGATATCGGCTTTGAGATCTTCTTCGGTCTCTTCTTCTTGAGAGACCTTCTTGCGATGGATGAATAAGACCACATCGGCGTCCTGCTCGATGGCCCCGGATTCTCTAAGATCTGAAAGTCGCGGCTCCCCGCTTTCTCTTCCCTCCACACCACGTGAGAGCTGCGATAGAGCGAGGACTGGCACTTCGAGTTCACGCGCCAGACCTTTCAGGCCGCGAGATATGGCGGAGACTTCCTCTTGACGGCTTCTTTGACCACGTGAAGAACTCGCCTCCATCAGCTGGAGGTAATCGATTACGAGGAGAGACAAATCGGGCTGCTGGTGTTTCAACCGTAAGGCTCGACCTCTAACCGATGAGATTGAGAGTCCTGGGGTGTCATCCACAAAAACGGGTAGAGGGGCCATGTTTCCGAGAGCGTTTAAGACCCGAGTCTTTTCACGCATCGAGAGGTGGCCGGAACGTAACCGTTGTAGATCGACCTGGGACAAACTGGACAAGAGCCGTTGGATGATTTGACTGCAACTCATCTCGAGGCTGAAGAAGCCCACAGTCTGTTTCCCTTTGGCTGCGATGTTCTCCACAATGTTCAACGCGAGTGCGGTTTTCCCCATAGAAGGCCGTGCCGCCAGGATAATCAAATCGGTCTTCTGTAGTCCCGAGG
>JAJDBZ010000274.1 GCA_029261095.1 Candidatus Omnitrophota bacterium
CTCTTCCGACATTCACTCCGACCGCCACTTTCACCCCCAGCCCCACCGGAACCCCGACTCCGACACCCGATCCGCTCTTCACCCCGACTCCCACACCCACCCCGAACGCCAACGAGCAGAGTTACATCGACCAGTTCATCGCCTATTGGACCGGAATAGGACAAGTCCCCGCCACCGTGCCAACGCTCGACGAATACGCGACCGCGGCGGAATTCGATCAACGGTTCATGGGGAGTCTCATCGACTATTGGGTCAACCTGATCCAGACATCGCAAAACCTCCAAGCAGGGATGGCCTGGGGGTCTTCCTACCATACTCATGCCCTGAACGACATGTATCGAGCAACAGGAGACATCAAATACCTTCGGGCGAACCAGAGAATTCTCGAACAGACCATGGCGAACCGTGACGACAAAGCCGGTCACACCACCTTCTTTGGTGAAATGGCCCCAGCCTGGGGGACCCCCTACTACGCGGGTCGGCATGTCGTCCATCTCGTTCACACCGGGATGATTGTCACAGGTGTTGTCGAGTTCCTCGAACTGGTTCAGCAAAACCCGACCGCCATGGCGGAACTCGGGCAGACCACCTTCGATAATTGGGTTACCGAAATCCACGAAACCATCGACTGGCACGACCGCGAATGGATCGACGGACCTGGAGGGGATGAGGGTTACTACATCTCCCGCGATGAAGAGGTCGCGGCAGAAGGAAGCCTGCAGGCGGTCAACCGGCTCAGTTCAATGGGGATGGCGCTGTGGGGCTCCTGGATCGCCACCGGCAATACGGCCCACCGCGATAAGGCGCTCGAACTCGGTCGGTTCATCAAGAGACGGCTCGGACTTTATCACGGTCCCACCTACGGGTCGGGCACATACTTTTGGGAATACACCCTCCCCTTCTTCGAGATCAACAACCCGCGTCCCGAAAGCGAAGTCGTCAACCTCAACGGCGGAGAGGATTTTTCTCACTCAACGCTTTCCATTATCTTTCCACTGACCCTTGGCATGGCGGGAGAGGTCTTCACGGAGGACGACATGAAAGCCTTTGCCAACGCCGTTCTTCTTGGCTGCGGTCGTCATGGTGAGGGGATTTTTTACGGGAACATTGTCGGCACTGACAGGTTTGGCCCTGACCAAGTTCAGGTGGTGGGTAACCTGTTCCGTCTGGTCGAAGATTCCCCCGAAGCTTTCGACGCGGTCGCAGAGTTCATGCTCCGATACCAAAAGAACCCGCGCAATGTCGACCTCTCGCAATTGATTCGATTTATGCCAAAGGGAGTTCCCACAACGGTTCCCAGTTGGAGATTCTATTGAACCGCGTGGCCATCCCTGAGAGGCCGTGTACCGTGTGCCGCCTCCAAAAAAAATCAATTCTTCTCCACAGTCTTATGGGTCTCTGGTTCCTCGCGGGGGGATTGGTTCTTGAAGATTCTGTCGGGCAAGGGATTGGGATCGATCCAAAAGGTGGGACTCCAACACCCCAGGAACAAGCGTACATCGACGATTTTAATTTTTATTGGATGGGATTGGATCAAATTCCATCTGAGGTTCCCACCCTCGAGGAATACGCCCGACCCGAAACCTATGATATTCGTCACTTGGGTAATGTGATCAATGTATGGGTCAATCGAATCGTCGGACGTCAAAACTTAGACGCGGACATGGCTTGGGGGTCCTCCTATCACACTCATTCTCTAAATGATATGTACCGTGGGACCGGTGATCGAAAGTACCTGGATGCCAACCTCCGAATCGTTCGAGCATCCCTTGCCAACCGTGACGATAAGAAGGGTCACACCACCTTTTTCGGAGAGATGGCCCCTGGATGGGGGACTGCCTATTACGCTGGCCGTCATGTCATCCACCCCGTCCACACCGGGATGATCGCGTTCGGCATCGTCGAGTTTCTCGAACTCGTCCAGCAAGAGCCGGAGCTGATGACCGATCTCGGCGATGAGTTCGACACAATGGTTGAGGAGATCACCGAGACCATCGATTGGCATGACCGACAATGGAGTGACGGACCGGGCGAAGACGAAGGATACTACTTCACGAAGGACAACGAACCGCAATACGAAGGTGATCCTCTTGCTGCAAATCGCCTGAGTGCCATGGGACTCGCCCTCTGGGGATCTTGGAAGGCGACTGGAAATACCGAACACCGGGAAAAGGCCCTAAGACTTGCGAGGTACATGAAACGCCGAATGCGGTTGTACGCGGAGGGACCGTATGGCGACGGCGCCTATTTTTGGAAAACTTTCTTATTCGTGCAACCGATTGAATTCGCCCTTCCAGCCTCACATGTCTCTTCTCTCAATGGTGGCGAGGACTTTTCGCACGCTGCATTGACGATCGCATTTCCCCTGACTCTTGGTTTGGAGGGAGAGGTCTTCAGCGAATACGATATGCAGGCCTTCGCTCGCTCGATCCTCCTGGGGTGCGCTCGTCTTGGGGATGGGGTCTTGCTTGGGAACATAGTCGGGACAACTATTTTTGGCCCCAGCCAAGTCCTGATCCCCGGATACCTTTTCAGAATCGCCCCTCACTCACCCGAAGCATTCGATGCTGTCGCCGAGTTTCTATTGAGGTACCAGAAGAACCCCAGGAATGTGGACATCGCACAACTCATTCGATTTCGACCCAATGTGGATCAACCGTCGGCGTCTCATTGGTCGGTTTGGTAATTTCAAACTCTCGGCCGGTTTCATCTCAGGGCGCCGATCCGAGTGAACTAAGGAGTCAGTCTCATGTTTCGTATTCAAATTCCCACCCGAAGACATCTTGTCCTGGCAGTCGGTTTGTCGGTGTTATTTTCGATACAAGGTTACTCCGCCGATTCGGATCTCCAAGTTGGATTTGCGAGGGCCGACATCACCCCGCCGGTCGGTACGCCCATGACAGGTTTTGGCGCTCACTACAGCGACAAGAAAGGCGCTCGCGAGATCCACGATCCGGTGGAGGCACGTGCTCTCTTCTTCAAACACGCTGACCAAGAGGTGCTCATCGTCGGTATGGACCTCTGTTTCCTGAGTCGCGATGAAGCCGACCGTTTCAAAGGAGCCATCGGTCGAAGACTCGATCTCGCCCCCAGTCAAATCCTCCTGAACGCCTCCCACAATCACACCGGGCCTCGTTGTGGTACTTGGTTCTATCTCAAACCCGCGCGCAAATTTCTTCACATGCTCGAAGAAAAACTGGTCGAGGTGTCGGTCACCGCATCCGAATCACTGGAGGATGTCACCATGTGGGCGGGAGAGACCACCAGTAAACTTCCGGTGAATCGTCGGCTCCCTAACCCGGAAACAGGCGAGATTGATTTCGCCCCCAACCCAAAGGGCAGCATCTACCAATACCTCCCCTTTGTCCTTTTCAAGAACGCGGAGGGGAACCCGGTGCATGTGATGTTCTCAGTCGCTGCTCACCCTTCCAATATCAAAGGAGTCGACCGGTCTTTTCATATCTCCGCCGACTACCCTGGAGTAGCCGCTCGGCTGATCGACAAACACCTCGGCCAAACAGGGGCGCTCTTTCTACAAGGGGCAGCGGGTTGCGCCAAATGTTCGATCGTCCCCGGCAAAGACCAATTCCCGAGCGGCACCTGGGAGGAGGTCGAAAAAGCGGGGGGCATCGTCGCGCATGAGTTGATTGCGGCTCTGGATCAGGACCTCGCTCCCATCGATCCCGCCCTCTTCGTCCGTTCCATCGAGATGCACTGGCCGCTTCAACCCAGTATGGGTAAGGAAGGTTATCAAAAAGTGGTCGAAGACCCCGAAACCCACGCCGAAAGTATCGCCGAGGTCAAAGGAGTTTGGGCGAAAGACATGCTCGACCGCCTCGAATCGGGGTATGAACTCCCCACTGATGTCCCCATCACCGCGCATGGGATCAAACTCGGCTCTGAGTTTCGGATCGTCGCCATCGAAGGAGAGATGGTCGATGCCCTTGGACATCAGATCCGTAATAGCTACGATTCCGGAATCACCATGCCCCTCGGATACTCCAATGGTTGCCAGATGTATCTCCCCACATCCGAAATGGTGGATGAGGGAGGGTATGAAGTCGAAAGTTTTTGGGAATACCGACACCCCGCGCCGCTGGCGAAGGGCATGGAAAAGATCCTCGCGGAAACGGTGAAAAAACTTCAGGCCGAAGGGATCGAGTAAACCAATGAATAGGAAATGCTTGCTCATTTTTTTCATCGTATTCGTTACCGCCGGTACCCAGCTCCAATCGGCCTATGCCGAAAGCAATCTGCAGTGGGTTCGTTATGAATGGACAGACAGTTTCGAAAATGGTGAACTGGACTCCTGGGAAACCTATCCATTCTTTCAAGACATGGGTTTTAATCCCACGCTCCGCACAGTTTCTGATCCGACCTATGATGGGAGCCGTTCCCTCTCCCAAAATTTTGTCCCGACCGACACCGATTTTCCGGTTGACCGAAACCGAATCGGAGTCATGAAACGGGGCCATCTGTTCACCTCGGAGAACTCGACGCTTTCTTGCGCGGTTTTTCTCAACGCTGATCGACGCGCCCAGAAACTCGATGTGGTTCTCTGCTCAAAGGATGGCCAAAAATTCACTCATACCCAGAAGAACCCACCATCCAACCAATGGGTGGAAATCCACCTTCCGCTGACCGATTTTCAAGCCGAGGGGAAGGCGCCGAAGGTTGGAACCACAATTGAAGCTGTCGTGGTGGTCGCACAGTTTGGGGTCGTCTCGGCGGATCGGAGCTACTCGCTCAACTTGGATGGGTTTTCCCTAACCGGCGAGAGATCGAACCGATTCATTGCAACGAAACCCAAGTCGACTTGGCTGGACCCTTTTCTTAAGACCATCCTCCACCGTCACTACTCACCCGGAGAAACGATTTCGGTGACCGTTTCCCCGCAATCGAATAACCCACAGGATCCGATTTCAAAAGTGACCGCCTCGGTCCTCGATGGGGAAGGGAAGCCGGTTGCGGAGTCCATATCCCTTTCGAAAGGAGAGGGTTGGTCGAACGATGAAATTTACACACTGAAAAAAGAAGATCCTCCAGGACGGTGGCGTCTCAGGCTGAGCGCCGAAACAAAGACGGGCAAAACTTTCGAGAACGACCTCGAGTTTCTTGTCCCGGTATCCTCATCCAACCAGACGCATCCCAGACTGTTTTTCTCAAGCGAGGGCATTGAACGACGGGCTGAGAGTCGATCCGATAGTGATTTAACAAAGATATTCGAAGAGGCCTCCAAGGTTGCTAAGAACCGGATCTCCGGCGTCGCTCCGCAAGACTATCCCGAATTTCACGAAGTCAACGACGAATACCTCGGAGGAGGCGATTTCACTCCCCACTGGCCGGAGTTCATGAAATGGAGAAAGGGACTCCAAGCATTGGTCGCGGGAAAAGAGGGGGCTTTTCTCTATTCCCTCGCTGGGGACGAAGAAGCCGGGGAGACCGCAAAAGATCTCCTCCTTCATGTCTGCAATTTTTCCGAATGGAACCACCCTTGGATGATCGCGCGTGGAACTCATATGTATTACCCGATGGGCTACACCGCCTATCGCGCGGCGGTCGCCTACGATCTCCTCTATCCGCTTCTCTCGGCGGACGAGCGTAAGCAAGTCGTGGACGGTCTCTTCGAGCGCGGGGTTCTCCCTTGTTATCTGGGGGAGGTCATCGACAACCACATCCCCTCGAATATTTCAAACCACTTGGGAGTCAGCTGTACAGGAGGATTGCTCGCGGCGATCGCCCTATTAGGCGAAGATCCCGACAACCCGTACATGGAACCCTACCTTTCCGGGATCCTCGCCAAACTGGAAGCCCATATCCATGCCGGGTATCTCCCCGACAAGAGTTACGCCGAGACTTTTGGGTACTACCACATGGATGCCGACATGGTATCCAAGGCGGCCGCCGCACTCGAACGGAATTTTGGGATCGACCTGACCACCACCACAAACTTCAAGGATGCCTGGGTCTATCCCCATTATGTCTCCACACCCAGCGGAGAGGATTGTCTGGATATGGGTGACGGAAGCGGGAATTGGGGGCCCAATAGCAAGACTTCTCTCCTCTGGTACGCCCACCGGAACCAGGACGCCATGGCCTATGATCGCTACCTTTGGACCCTGAGCCCCGACATGTACCGCGACTTCGCCGCCGATTTTTACGACTACCTCTGGCGACCGACCGACCTGGAACCCGAACCCGCGAACACCCTACCCACAAGCCGCCTCTTTTCCGAAAAAGGGATGGCAGTCTTTCGATCGGGATGGGATGGGAATGACCTTCAGCTCCTCTACAAAGCCGGTCCCCACTCGAATCACCATCACCTCGATCAGGGCCATTTCCAATTGCGATACGGCGGAGAGATGCTTCTCGATGAGGGGGGCTACGCCAAATACTACCAGAACAAGTATTACCATTCCTTTTACACCCAGGCAGTCGCTCACAACACCCTGCTTCTGGGCAACTACCCGGAATCCCAAGACCTGGCCGATCTCCGCGACGATGTCAAAGCGCTGGATGATTTTCCGAGGATCATCGACTGCACCACCGGTGAGGTGGTCGATGCCTTGGAATCTGAACTATCGACTGTTTACAAAGGTCGGCTGTCAAACTACCGACGGTCCATCGTCGCGCCGAAATCGGAGTATCTGGTTCTTTTTGATGAAGTCGAGGCCAATAGACCGGAACAATTCGATTGGCTCTTTCACACCCGGGGTAAGGAATCGATCGAGGTGGAGGGTTCCACCGCGCGGATCTCTCGGCCAGGAACGGAACTTCGGATGGAGATTCTTGAACCGAAGAACCTCACCAATGAGGTCCGATTTCATCCCCATGGCGACAAGAGCTTTGTGACTTTCTCCACCATGGACAAGTCAAAAGGAACTCGATTTCTCAATGTCATGATTCCATCCGCGACAGAGGACAGGGAGATTCGAAAAGACTGGAAGATAGAAGGGGTGAATGAAATGGGCTGGTTAGGCGCGACTGTGGATCAAGGAGAGGAAGTCGATCACGTCCTTTTCCGCATCGATGACAATGAGTCATCGACGGTGAAAGGGTTGCAAACCGATGCGGACCGTGTGCTCGTGACAAAAGGACCGGATTCTAAGGTCAAGAAACTGTGGTTGAGAAATTTTACGACCTTTCAATCCGAGGAGATTCCAGGCGCCCCCCTTCACCTCGAGTCGGATCAACCCATGACTCTCTCGATGATTTGGAAAAACGGTTCCTTGTCATTGGAATCCGCTCCCAGAGTGTTCTCATCACTGAAAGTCTCTGGGATTGAGAAACCCGCCGGAGTGAAACTGAACGGGCGCGAAGTGGAGTTCGAATACAACGCGGAGGAAGCCGTTGTTACAATCACGCCATGAAGTAGAGTCGGGTGCCCAGAGTCTGTTTCAACAGACGGCTCTTTGCGTAGCCACGGAATTGATTCCGTGGCGATCCGGGATGAGATCTGAAAGTCTTGTCGGTATAAGCATACCTTTTCTATCCGATTCATCCCGCGATGGGTTCAAACCGCATCGCTACGCAGAGAGGCGTCCGTTAAAACGGACTCAAGACAAGAACGCACGATGACCATTCGAATAATCGCTCTCTTGACAGTCACCATCTTGGCTCAGCCCATACTTGATCGTGCATTCGCGTTCGAAACCAACCCCATTACCACCGATCAACAAGCCCAATACCTCAACCACCTCCTCCCGCTCCCTAAGGAGATCTCATTCGATTCGACTGTCTCATTAAAAGCCAGCCTGATCGAAGTTCGCATCCCGGAGGACCCTCGCGCCAACGAAGAGCTTGTTGCCTCCATTCTCAAGGAGTCATTGGGGCGGTCGGACGATCAGTCGAAAGAAAAATCTGCGTTCACAATTCTAGTCGGACTCCTTGACTCCGAGGGAAAAGTCGAAGGCATCGAGATTCCCGGGGCCGATCGGCTTTCGAGTTTACCCAACAAAGAACAGGCCTATCGAATCGTTCCCATCGGCGAGGACACGCTTGTATTGGCCGCGCTCCATCCAGCGGGGCTCGCATTCGGAGCGAGAACTTTGGGTCAGCTGATCGCCGGGCGCTCCTCCGAAGGGAAAGTGGATCTGCCCCTCCCTGAAATCACCGACTGGCCCGACCTCGAAGAACGCGGGGTCTGGAACTTTCCGCAGAACAAAGAGTGGATCGACTGGATGTCCGAGATGAAACTCAACTACGGAAACTTTAATCCGGACACCAAAACAATCGTCCGCGATGAACCGAACAAGATGACTCTCGATCCCGACCTCTTCGCATTTTCGGAAGAGCGCGGGTTTCGATTGATTCCACAGATTGTTCACCTGAATTTCCTCGACTCCTACGGTCTCTTCCGAGCTTACCCCGAGTTGGCGGGTCTCGGAGACCAGGCGCTTGCCGGGAGATATTTCGCCCACAAGGTCGGTCCCCAGCATCGGGTTCCGGATGCTTCGAACCCCAAACTTGCGGAGATCCTCGCGGAATGGATGGTGGACATCGCCTCCCAAGGCGAACGAGATATCTGTTGTTGGCTGACCGAAAGACCGGCCACCGATAACCGTCCCGTCGCGCTTCAGGAAGGTCAGTTCCTCCTCGAAGCCCGCGCCTTTGTCCAAGCCTGGGAGAAAGCCAAGGAACTGTATCCCGACTTGGAAATCCGAATGTTTGTCTCCACCACCACTGAGGAAAGATATTATAAGGTCTACGCCGAACTCCCCCCCGATATGAAAATCTTCCGGTGTTGTGTCACCGACATGGAGAGAGTCCGCCACCTCCCACGGGATCTCTTCCGCAACCCTCTTCTCGATCATTATGCCGAAGTAGGTCGATGGATCGGCACCTACGATGTCCCTCTCAATGTGAATGGAAATGTCGAAACCCCGGAGTTTAAGATCCCCCACCGATCGCCTCAGAGGATACAAGACTATGTGACCCAATTGGTTCAAAGGAACTATCGGGCGGGAATCGGCATGATGGCCTGGCATCGACACGCGATGAAAACCTGCGGAGTCAACATCGCCGCTCTCGCTGAGTGGGGATGGAACTCGAAGGGTCGATCCATCGAAGAGTTTTGCCTCGCCTGGGCCATGCGCGAGGGTCATGAGAACCCAGAGGAATTGGCGCAGTGGTTGAGAATCATGGGGCCGGTGGAGTTCGATGTGTTCGATTCCGAGTTCCCCATCTGCTACTCCTGGGGTCAGTTCATCGATCTGATCAAAGAACGCGAATACCCTGTCCTCAGCGAAACTTTTTTTCGGTACTATCGAACCCCCGATTCCTTCGATGAAAAGATCGCCGTGTGCGATCAAGCGATGGAAATCGCTCAAGGAATTGAAGACCCCGACTACGCCAATGAAACGCGTGTCGTCCGGTCATACATCAGACTCGCCCATGCCATTTACGAAATCGCGGAACTCCGCGCCACGGATCCGCTGACCACACTGGAAAAACAGGAAGAGATGAAAGATCTCCTCGCCTCCCTCGAAAAGGCGGGAGAAGAGAATGTCAGCGCCATCGAAAAATGGCGATCGGATCTCGGTCCCGAAGATTGGCACGTTCGAGTGAAGGATGCCGTCGCAGGCACTGAAAAAACTGTTGAAGAGATAATCCGCTGGGTTCGATTCCGAGACCTCTATTGACCTGAAATGATGGAAACCAAAGAGATGGAAGTCGATTACGAAGGGATCGTACAGACGGCCGAACGGATTGCGGGACATGTCGATCGGACTCCCTGCACCCACTCGGTCCCGTTATCGGAACTCACCGGTTGTGAGATCGATTGCAAACACGAACAACTTCAGCGCACAGGAAGTTTCAAAGAACGCGGTGCCTGCAACGCTCTACTTTCCCTCACTCTCACAGAACGCAAGACCGGAGTGATCGCCGCCTCGGCCGGAAACCATGCGCTTGGCCTGGCCTATCACGGTTCTCGAATCGGAGTCCCGGTGACCGTGGTGATGCCGAGATCCGCGCCACTGATGAAGGTGGCTAACTGTCGGAGTCTCGGGGCGGAAGTCGTCCTACACGGCGATCATTTCGATGAGGCGCGTGATCATGCCATGGAGATCGGACGAGATTCCGGCGCCCGTTATGTGAACGGCTTCGATGACGCCGCCATCATCGCCGGTCAGGGCACGATGGGGCTTGAAATTCTCGATCAGGTTCCCGACCTCGACGCGATTCTCGTACCCGTGGGAGGCGCGGGACTCATCGCGGGAATCGCGGTGGCGATCAAACATCAACGCCCGGAAGCGGAGATCATCGGTGTCGAACCGAAGCGGGCGGACTCGTTTAGCCAGGCTCTCCAATCGGGGAAACCGGTGAAAATCGAAATGGGTTCCACCCTGGCCGATGGGCTTGCGGTCCCCTGTGTCGGGGCCCGCGCTTTTGAACTGGCCCGACCATTTGTCGATCGGGTGGTGACTGTCGGAGAACGCAGCATTGCTCGGGCGATCCTGAAACTGGTCGAACTCGAAAAGAGTGTGATCGAAGGAGCGGGGGCCATCGGGCTGGCCGCGATCCTCGAGGGAAAAGTTCCCGAAGTGGCTGGGAAAAGAGTGGTTCTTCCACTTTGTGGCGGCAATATCGACACCACCGTGTTGGGTCGTATTATCGAAAGAGGTCTGGTGGCGGAGGGAAGGCTCTGCCGTTTCGATGCCACCATCAGCGATCGCCCGGGCGGGTTGGCGCGGTTGGCAAACATCATCGCGGAAGAAGAAGGATCTGTGATAGACATCGCGCATGATCGAGCTTTTTCTGGAGAGGACATCGACAGCGTCGTCGTCCACTGCGTGGTCGAAACTCGCGATTTTGATCAGATCGAAACATTGATGGCCCGGTTGGAAAGGGAAGGTTTCCAAGTCAGGGTTCGCGATTTTTCAAGTTGAACTTTAATTCACTTTATTCATAAGGAGTGGCAATCATGAAGCATCAAATGAAATTGGGTAACAAGGGTTCATCTTATTCCGGAGCACGAGTCGCGAGTGGATGGATACTCGCGTTGATCTTCGCGCTGACAACTGGTTTCGCCGGTCAAGCGGAATCGCGGCAGGCCACCCTGGTCGTGGCCACCGCCGACTCCTCGGACAAATCGAAAGAGGCGGCGGACTTTGTCGGGGATGGCGATGGGGACCAGGAAGAGATCAATCAGGCGATCGAATCTCTTCCGGAAGTCGGCGGGAAGGTGCTGCTGATGGAGGGGACCTACGACATCAAGAAAGTTTCGGGAGAATTGGGCGGCGTTTTGATTAAAAGAAGCAATGTCGAACTCGCGGGTATGGGAACTTCGACGAAGTTAATCCAGGCCGCCTCCCAGGAGACCAATGTCATTCGAATCATCGGCGAGAATGTCGGCAACATCACCATCCGCGATCTCTATGTCGATGCGAATCGGGATCAGAACCCGAAAGGCGAGGGCGATCCTAATGTCTCCCACGACCGTTTCGAGTTCTGCGGCATCAAAGCCTTTTGCGCCCGCCCGGGAGGCGGGTGCCAGACCGAGCACTATGACATCACGATCATGAACTGCACCATCCTGAACGCGCGCCGTCTCGGGATCATGCTCGAGGGGAGGAACATGAATGTCATTAACAACACCATCGGCAACGCCATGTCCGACTCGGTCGAGATTCTCAATGGTCCCGGCGAGATCCGCGGAAACTATTTCGAGATCACCGGACGCACCCATGTCGCCTGCGGTTCCGACCGAGGCAACTCCATCCTCATGACCGATAACATCGTCCATGTCCGCGAGACAGGCGACATCGATATCGGCTTCCGATCCTGGTCCAACTCGAAACGGCATGTCATCGCCAACAACTCGTTGATCGTTGAAAAAGGCGGACATTGCGGAACCGCCATGGATGTGCGAGGCGATGGAGCGGTGGTTACCGGAAACACCATCGAAACCAAGAATGAGGAACGTCTCCCGATGTGGATCACCGGAGGCAACACCCTTGTGACGGGGAACCTTCTTGAGAATGTGACCCTGGTGATCAACGACAAATCGGAGAAAGGCTTGACGATTGTGGTCAACAACAACATCCTCCACAACTCCGAGGTCGATCATCAAAAGGGAATCCTCAGATCCTCGACCGATGGCGAATAAGAAAGGAAAAATCATTCTGATGAAAAGCAACCTGTTCGTCCTCATTCTTGCGGCAACAATGATTTGCGGATTCGTTTCGGCCGAACCGGATATTGATATCACGGTCGAAGTCGATTTCGGGAAGGACCTCGGTCAAAACTTTGGGACACTCTTCGAAGGCCACGACAACTCCGGTCGACTTGCGTTCGGAGCTGGGTTCACAGCGGTTTACAATTCGTACTACCGCGGCGAACGAAACAAACTCCAATTTTTTGTTAGACCCAAAGAAGGGGAGCGTGATTTCGATATCAATCCCTTCCCGCGTCCGGAGGGGATGGTCCCAAGCACTTATGCTTTCGAGCTCGATGACGATCTCTTCGTTCATTACAAAACGAAATCCGATGGTCTGTTAAAATTCGATCCCGCCGACAAGGCTTGGAAAGAGGCCCAAGGCGACGATCGCATCGGACTCTCGGTCTCGACTGTCCGGGGAAAACGCCTGGAGATGTCCAGTGGCAATGTGGTCTATGATGGCAAGATTATTTTCGATCCGCCTGACCACCCGATCTACCGCTACTACTACTACGGCCAAGGTCACCTCTTCTTTTACCGCGAGACCAAACCCGAGGGAGAGGGCGAAATCCAGAAAGCCGTCGTCGCCATCCCCTGGACCCCCTATGATGATCCAATTGAGCCGGATATCAGCAAGGAAATCGTCCTCGACCTCTTCATGCCCCCCGAATTCCCTTATGCATACGGACAGATCGGTGATCAGGTGATCACCTGCTCCAATTGGGGTGGGCTTTATGTTTTCGATGGCAAGGGTTGGAAGATCGTTCGCAAACCGGTCGAAAATGTCAGTTACCAAGTCTACACGATGATCACTTATGGAGATCGTCTCCTGATGGGACAGTACCCCAGTGGCCGCTATTTAGAATATGACGGCGACAAAGTGACTGAACTCGAAGGTTGGCCCCCGGTTCCAGCGGGAGCCTCGCCTAGCGCTCGGGAACTCCAGACCGCAGCCATCTATCGGGGCGAACTCTTCGCCGGAGTTTGGCCATGGGCCGAGCTCTGGAGACTGGATCCGGACTCGAACGAGTGGGACCAACTCGGCAGACTATTCACCCATCCCGAAGTCCATTCGCGCACAGTACACCCCAACGAGGAAGCAGCCGCCGATGCCGGTCTGGTCGGCAACCAACTCGGGCATCGCCTTACTTCTATGATCCCCTATGAGGATGACCTCCTGATGGGCACCTCTTGGAAGGGCGGGGAAACGGTTCTCGACCCGGAGAAAATCAAGATGCTCACACCCCCACAGTTGGCTGAGTTCGGAGCCCTCCATAAATTGGAAATGCCCGGAAACCTCGAAGCGGTGCTCGTTTGGAAGGACAGTCCAACCCAACTTCGTTTTCTATTAGAGAATGGAACGATAAAAATCTTCCAAGACGGGGACGTAATTGCCAGCGGGACTTTCGAATCCCCAGATCGCATCGATGGCGCGAAAGTAAAAATGAATTGGGGCGATGGAGTGTTCGGTCCCCTTCAAGGGAACCTGGTGGAAAAGAAGAACTGACCCAACTAGAAAATCAATGAACCATCGAAGGGGTGTTGGCGGTGCGGTTACTTACCCACCGCCAATGCCTCACGGTTCTCCGGTTCGTACGCGAAGAAACGGCGAGAGATCGAGTCGGTCACCTCAACCAAATGGCGACCGATTTCTTCGATGGTTGCACCCTCAATCCGCGAACTCGGACCCGATACGCTGATCGCCGCGATGGGATACCCATCATGGTCCCGGATGGGAGCTCCGATGCATCGGACACCTAGAAGATTCTCTTCATCATCGACACCAAACCCTTTCTCACGAAGGGTTTCCAGTTCCTTGTAAAACGCACGCTTGCTAGTGATCGTGGTGGGAGTCAATTTCTTGAACTGAAATTCATCCACCACTTGGCGGCACTCATCCTGAGGAAGGCAGGCTAAGATGACTTTGGTCGCCGCCGAACTATAAACATCATCGTATCGACTGGTCATCTCGATGACTCGAAGCGGGTGGGTTCCTTCTATTTGGTCGAGGCGGACATACTCCCCATCAACCAGTTTGACCAGGTTCACATTCTCACCATATTTTTGGCAGAGGTCCTCCAAGAACGGCCTCGCGATGCGAATGATGTCCTGCCGGCTCTCGGTCACACGTCCGAGTTCGATGAATTTGGCTCCGAGGCAGTATTTGCCGGTAACCGCGTCCTTCTCCAAATACCGCAAAATCTCCAGCGAACAAAGAATTCGGTAGATGGAAATCCTAGGGATTTCAGGGTTCCTCTCGATCAGATCCATATAGGTCAGGCCATCGGGATGTTCTCTGAGTCTTTCGATAATATCGAAAGTCTTTACAATCATTGGTACACGGTTCTTCAGGAGTTTCTCTTTAGATTCCATTCCATCCTCTCATTACCGCAACAGTCGATCATTCGACTCAATGGGCCATTTTATTACTTTCACATTTGAAAACAAGCGGGGGTAGACAGCAAAGGTGAAAATAGAGTTTCACTATTGAAACATTGGTGAGATTGAAGGAAGATGAGTTAATGAACGATATCGATGCCCGTATCATAACGGCAAAAAATCTTATCGGATCCCTTGGACTGGCCGCCGGCCTCCTTTTGGGGGGCGGTCAATCAGGGCATGGTCTCACCCTTAATATCCCAAACGATTACAGCACCCTGAACGCCGCCATGGACGCCGCTTCGAATGGGGACACCCTTTTGATCACCGACAGCGGCGCTTACAACGAGGACTTGGTCATCAGCAAACAGATTAATCTGGAAGCCTCCCCCGGCGAATCACCGGTCATCATGGGGACTGGGACATCGAGCAGTGTCCTCTGGACGAACAACAATAGCGTGGGGTCGCGCATCGGCTCACTGGATGGTGGCCAGATCATCATCGATGGTGCGGGATCGACAAACATCGGCGTCGTCCTCGGAACCAATCATGATGGCGAGGGACTGGTGACATTCGAGAATTTGCTCATTAGAAATCCAACAGCGGGGAATTCGATAATCTACCCCTCGGCCGCTGGAAACACCACCTTTAAAGCCGTTCATCTCGATGCGGGTAATCTGTGCCAGTTCCCCATCAGATTGGATTTTTTGGGTGGCAAAGAATTAACTTTCGAAGGTTGCCGTCTTGAGAATGCCCCGGATATCGGTTTCTTCTGCGGGAACCCGACCGGGTTTGGGACCGTAAACATCATCGACTGCGACATCAAATCCGAAAAGCGACCCTTTCTCATCCAACCCTCCAGCGGGGCGTTCACCTTCGATATCGAACGATCCTGGATTCGAAACTCCGATACCTCGCAAAGTTGGCAGACTTTCTCGCTTCGAGGAGATGAGACCAATCTTCATATCATCGATTCAGTAATCGAAAGCAAAGGGCCCGGGTCCGCCTTCTTCTTTTTTATGGGGTACGGGAATGTGAATGTACAGATCGACCACTGCGATATCATCGCCGACACGGGCGCATTCGGTTTTCAACCCGCGCCGGATCGATCGTTCGACATCATGGCCTGCAATATCTTGACCGGATCCGATTCGTTCACTGGAAGCACCGCCGCTTCCGATCTCTTCACCACCGACTATAACAATGTCCCCGGTGGGTATGGCGTCCTCACCCAAGGGGCCAACGACATCGTGCCCGGCTTGATCCCCAACTACATCGATTCCGCGGCGGGAGATTTTCGATATTCCACGCCCTCCCTTTTGGAAGGAGATTCCAGTGGGTTCCCGATCGGCTCCTATCAATTATTCGACCTCATGATCTCCCCGACCGCCACACCGACCGTGACCCCAACTCTCGATCCGAATATCACACCGACCCCCACATCACTCTATTCGCCACAGGATCAATCTTATATCGACGCTTTCCACCAGGTGTTCCCGAAACTCCCAACTCCACTCACCTACGAGCAATACATCGTCCAGGGTTCAGTTCTCAGGTTCACCGGTTCGACACTCACCGACTACATCGGCCGTATGCAGAACGATCAGTACCTTCCATTCAACTTCGGAGGTTGGATGGAGGGGTTCAATGTCATGTACTTGGAAACCGGGGACCTCACCTATGTCCGTGAAAATATCCGCCTCATTCGCGCCATCCTGAACTACCGCGACGATGTTCGGGGGATTCCGCTATTCGATGGCAACATCGAACCGGTCTGGGGCGAGGAGATCTACTCGACATTCGGCCGAGAGTATTTCGCTGTCGATGACGGTTCAGTCATCTATCCGATGCTCTGGTTTTTGGAGATCGCCCAAGGCCACCCAGAGGTGCTAGCCGAACTCGATGATGGCGAGTTCGATTCCATGCTCGCGATGATTAATGAAACCCTCGAATTCCATGCCGCTCAATATGTCGAGGGTCCCGGTACGGATGAGGGACATTTCATCTTCCTCCGCACCGATCTGACAGCCTTTGTGGGAGAACCCCAACCGGTCAACTGGATGAGTTCGATCGGACGCGCCTATTGGCTCTCCTGGAAATTATCCGGCAATACCGAATTTCGGGACATCGCTCTCGGGTTCGCCAATTACGCCAAAAACCGCATCTCGCTGGCGACCGATGGGGCCTATTACTGGGGGTATTGGTTGCCCATTAACGCGGTCACCAAGGACCCGGTCCCACGCAACACTATTCGCGGGCTTCCGGGGTACGACTGGATTGAGGACATCGCGCATGCCGCGCTGACTTTTTCGTTCTGGGTCTTTATGGCCAACGATGGACAGGTCTTCGATGAAATCGACATGCAAAGGTTCGTAAAGACTGTCGAACTGGGATTCGCACGCCTCGACAATGGTGTCGTTTTTCCGGATGTCATCGGCAATCGGATTGTTTCCCTCATCAATCGAGTCCCAGGCATGACTTACTTCATGAACTTAACACCTTATGATTCGGAAGTTTACGATCGAATGTCCGAGTTCTATTTCAACTATTGGCCTTCGGCAGGTCCTCGCGAAGGGGCGCTTATTTACCAGTATGGCGCCAATTCCACGGGGAACGAAACTCCTACGTCCACAAATACGGTCACTCTCACCGCAACCCCAACAGCAACACCGACCGTAACCGCGACCCCGACCGCGACTTCAACTGCGACTGCAACCCCGTCTGCCTCGCACACACACACTTCGACACCCAGCCCATCGGCGACCCCGACCTTTACCGAAGTCCCCTCGCCCACAGTTCCTCCCAACCCGCTCTTCGATTTCTCGCTACGGTGGAGAAACGGGGCGTCACCCGCTTATTCAAACGACCTTCTCGATTTGATCTTGGACCTCAAGGCATCGGAATAACGGACATGAAACTTCTCTTCGCTACGCGGCTGGTCGCGACCCTTTTTGCAGTCATCTCTTTATCCGATTTGGCCACCGGTGAATCAGAAAAGGGACAGTTCTCAAGCCAAGACCAAACCTATCGTCAACGGTTCCACCAGGTCTTTGGGCAACCTTCCACCCGCTTCCAGTCCATCCAAGAGTACCTCGACTTCTTCGACTACGATCGCTACCTCGGGACAAACCTGAACAACGCGATTTTCGAAATGGAGTTCGGTTCCAGACCGGTCATGTGGAGCATGGATTATTGGATGATCTCGATGAACGAGGCTTATCACGCGACAGGTAATGTCTACTACCTCAATGAAAACCTTCGTTGTATCCGCGCTGTCCTCGCCTATCGAGACGATCGAAGGGGGGCGACCCTCTATAATGGCGCGACCGCACCCGTCTGGGGGACCGACATCTACTCGGAAGGCAACGGGCGACGCTACTATTCCGGGCATTCCGGTATGATCACTTTCCCCATGTTCGAGTTCCTTCTGTTGGCTCTCAACGAGCCCACAGTCCTGGAGGAATTGGGCGACGAATACGATGACATCCTCAACCTCGCCACCGAAACCCTCGATTACCACAACCGCGATTGGGCCGATGGACCCCGCCCCGGCGAAGGCCATTTTTTCAACCACGTGGATTCCGAACATCGAACACAGTTTCAGAATATCCCCCAACCCGCCAACCTCCAATGCGCGATGGGACGCGCCCTATGGATGTCCTGGAAAGTCTCCGGAAACACCGAGCACCGCGACCGCGCCATTAAACTGGCCACCTACATCAAAAGCCGTCTCACCCTCGCCACCGATGGAGCCTACTACTGGGAATACCAACTCCCCACCAACCCTGTCACAGTGAACCGGACACGCGAATCGATCATCAGCGAAGATGTCGGGCACGCTTTCCTGACGATCTCCTTCCCCATTTTGATGGCTCATGATGACACTGTCTTCAATGACAACGACATGATTCGGTTCACGAAAACGATGAAACAGGGATTCGGCCGATTTAATGATGGCGTCTTGCTAGGCGAAGTGAACGGGAGCCCACTCCGTTTCGACACGACGACTGAAATCCGTGGGGTGGTCTTAGCGATTTTTGGTTGGGCGAGACTCGCCCCTTGGGACCCCGAAGTCTTGGATCGGGTCAATGAGTTTTATTTAAAGTATCACGCGAACTCGGATAACCACATCGATAATGCAGTCTTGATCCGGTATAACCTCGAGGTCAACATGGAAACGCCGACTCCGACTTCCACCCCATCCTCGACATCAACCCCAACATCGACACGCACTCATACCGCAACCTCGACTCCGTCACCCACACATTCTCCAACACCCACTCCCTCGCCGACCCCGACTGTCACGGACACGGCGACCCCGGTTATCTCTCCGACCCCTGTGGCCAATCCATTCTTTGAGTTCTCTCTCGAATGGTATCGAAACGACCCTCCCATCGGATCAAAGGAGTTGGTTAATCTCATTCGAATCGAGAAGGACTCGGGAGCACGCTAAGTCCTAAGGAGTTCGCCAAGTCCTCAAGCATTTCTTTTCGGGAAGAAATAAAAGGCGGCCCCCAGTAGCATCAATCCGAAGCCAACCGAGAGACTCACCGACCCCTCGGCGATCGGGACGGTGAATATCATCAGGATAAATAGCAATGCCCCCAAGGTTCCTATCGAAAAACCAATAACGGGTAAAGGAGAAACTCCTTCTTCTCTCGTTTCATCGCCCTCGGCATCTTTAGACCCTTCAGTTTGCATGTCATTGAAAAACCGCTCAATCTTCTCTTTCTCCTCCGCATTGGAAGGACGAATCCAGGTGCCGAGAAAAATTCCAAAAAGGCTCGCCCCGACAGTGCATGGAATCATGTATTGATTCTGGCTAAAGAAGGCGAAACTCTCAAACTGTTGTCCGAGGAAAAACCCGGTCAACCCCACTGTCATCCCCAAAAGCAGGCCCATAAGACCACCCAAATTTGAAACCTTCCGGCTGACCAACCCCGCCAGCATGGGTATCGCGATCGGCGGGAGGAAGATCGAAAAAATCTTCACCATCAAATCGAACAAGTTCCGTCCTTCCGGGTTCGCCCAGATGATGATCGCCACCCCGATACAACAAAACCCGATCAGAAAAGTGGTCATCCGGCCAATGAATACAAGTTTCTTGGCATCGGCATTCGGGTTGATCAGGCGTTTGTAAACATCATTGGTGATCACCGAGGCGATCGCATTGTATTCGCTGGATACCATCGACATGCTGGCTGCGAACATGGCCGAGATCAGCATCCCTACCATGCCGATTGGGAGAAGGTTCTTACACAATAGAGCGTACACCTGCTCAGTCTCGGTATCGGTCAACTCAGGGTAGAGGACACGCGCCGCCATCGCTGGGAGAAACATCATGGGAGTCACGACAAATTGGAGGAACGCCACCAGATACCCGACCTTCTTCGCATCCCTATCGGTTTCCACCGAGTAATATCGCTGAACGAGCGACCAGGAAGAACTATAGTTGAGGGCCAACAAAACCACCCAAGCGAACAGGTATCCAGGCGTGAATGTATCGTTGGTCAAGGCAAAGAACCCCTCGGGAGTGTTCTGGATCATCCCTTCGATCCCTCCGGCTCCAACCAGGGCCAGAGGAAGAAGCACCACCACCGCCACAAGCATCACAATCGCCTGCACAAAATCGGTAACCAGAACCGCCCACAACCCTCCCAAGACTGTGTAAAGGAAGACGATGACCCCAGAAAAAAGAATCGCCGGAAGGACGGAACCGTCACCGAACCCAGTAACCCCCGCCACTAAAGTCCCGATGACAAATAGCTTGAGTCCATTGTCGATGGTCCGCAGCGGGATGTTCAACCAGACCAAACCCTGTCTCATCAATCCGCCATACCGTTCCTCGATAAACTCGAGAGCGCTGGTCTTCGCCGCCCGTCTCCATCGGGATGCAAAGAACCAGGCGCTTAGAAGGGCTCCGAAGGTCGACATCCAACTCACCGTGATTGCCGTCCAACCATGTTTGTACGCGAGTTGAGAATAAATGACGAAACTAAATGCGCTGAAGGTCGTCATATAGAATGAGAAACCGGAGAGCCACCAGGGAACCCGACCCCCCCCACCGAAATATTCACGGATGTTTGTGATTTTTCTCGAAAAATAGACCCCAATAGAGATCATCAAGACAAAATATACCACGATGAGGGTGATATCGACGGAATGAAGAGACATGGATGGGGGGAGACCCTTTCCTTAGATTGACCCTTTTTTCACTATGATAAGGATTCTGATCAATTAAGTATTGACAACCAACCACATTATTGAAAAAATGGTTTCTATATTGAAACTTTGATTTAGATGCTACCCACCATGGGTTGTTTGTGTCAATCACTTTCGCTGACAGTACCTACGCTTTCACCCTGAGAACAAACTGTTTCTTTCGGACGAGATTTCAGCCGAACAGTTCAAACCTGTGCGCCTGGGGCATGCGATTCGGAGTAACTGTCAGGGGATATTCTCATATCCGAAGGGCCAACTATGAGTTTCACAAAATCGGCGGACCTCTTGGAACGCGCCACTCACGTCATTCCGGGTGGGATCTCGAGCAATGTCAGAAAAGACTGGGAACCGATCCCGTTATTCTATTCCCGAGGCAGAGGGAGTCGCGTCTGGGATGTCGACGGCAACGAGTACATCGACTATGTCCTGGGAAGGGGCCCACTCTTTTTCGGCCATTCCCCCAAGAGAATCACCGATGCGATGCATCGCGAATACGAAAACGGGATCATGTACGCAGGCCAAAGTGAGCTAGAAGTTCTGGCTGCGGAAAAGGTATGCGAATTGGTTCCTTGTGCCGAAATGGTTCGTTTCAGCACAACCGGTTCGGAAGCAGTTCACGCTGCATTGAGACTCGCGAGGGCCGCCACCGACCGTCCCCTGATTCTCCGATTCGAGGGGCACTACCATGGCTGGTTCGATAACATCGCCTGGAACTACGCGCCCACCCTCGAAGAAGCGGGTCCCCGGGAAAACCCCTCACTTGTTAAATGCACACTCGGACAAGCCGAGGCGGATGGATTCGGTCTCCGGGTCTTACCCTGGAACGATCTTGAATTGGTTCGGGATCTATTCGAACGGGAAGGCGACCGTATCGCCGCCATCATCACCGAACCCATCATGTGCAACTACGGGTGCATTCAACCGCTTCCAGGTTTTCATCAAGGCCTAAGAGATATTTGTGATCGGCATGGATCCCTTCTCATTTTCGATGAGGTGATTACCGGATTTCGGGTGGCTCTCGGCGGGGCGCAGGAACTATTCGGAGTGACCCCCGATCTGGCAACCTATGCGAAAGCGATGGGAGGTGGCGCTTCTATCAGCGCCATAGCGGGTAAGAGGCAGTACATGAAACTCTTTGGTGAAATGAAAACCCTGCATGCCGGGACCTACAACTCGAATCCCCCCACCATGGCCGCCTGTCTTTCCGCACTGGAGATGCTCTCAGCGAATGAGGGTGGCATCC
>JAJDBZ010000275.1 GCA_029261095.1 Candidatus Omnitrophota bacterium
TTGTGAAGGGGTGTTTCCTGACGGTATCAAATAACCATTTACTCGCACCATTTTTTGATCGTCGAAATCGTGGATTTACGTGTGAACTTTCCGAATGAAAGAGCACATTAATTTGTGATTTTGATTCCAGAGGGCTTGGAAGGTTTTGAATCTTCCAAGGAGAAATTCTAATGCGAGAGGAACATACGCGTGGGCCCACACCCATGCGTAAGTTTGTGTCTCTTTGAGATCAGAGAATGGTTAAAGATCCGATCATCCAGGAAGTGTTGGCCCGTACGGATATCGTTGATTTAATCGGCGCTGTTGTCCGATTAAAGAGATCCGGACGAACCTTCAAAGGTTTGTGCCCCTTCCACAATGAAAAAACTCCTTCGTTTCATGTCTATCCGAATGATGGGACACGCGAAGGTTTTTATTACTGTTTCGGGTGTAATGCGAAGGGGGACGCTCTTCGGTTTTTGACCGACCATCAGAGCCTAACCTTTCCCGAGGCGCTCGAACAATTGGCGACACGAGCCGGAGTTGAACTCAAGAAGTATTCCGGACCGAGTCGAGAGAAACGTCAAAATAGGTTCGAAGTCTTATCGATTTGCCAAGCCCATTTTCGCGCCAACCTTCGGCACGCTGAAAAGGGGAACAAACCAAGACAATACCTCGATGGACGTTCGTTCTCCTCAGACATCACTGACCGATTTGGGGTCGGGTATGCTCTCGATACCTGGGAGGGCTTGGTCAGTGTTTTGGGCCGTGATCAAGAGAATTTGTCCATGGCTGCTTCTCTGGGGTTGATCCGACAACGGGAGCGTGGCGACGGGTATTACGATTTTTTCAGGGACCGTTTGATGTTTCCGATCCACGGAACCTCAGGCCAGATCATTGCCTTTGCCGGTCGCGACCTCTCCGGAGAGGTCGGAGCCAAATACATGAACACCCCCGAAAGCGATTTGTTCAAAAAATCGCGAGTCCTTTATGGGCTTCACAGCGCGAGGGAGAAGATTCGCGATACAAAGCGGGCGATCATGGTCGAAGGTTACTTCGATGTGATCCGGATGCAGGTTTCCGGCTTCGAAAACACTGTCGCTCCCATGGGAACCTCCGCTACCCCAGAGCAGTTCGAGATGCTCGAGAGAATGGCCGAAGAGATTGTTCTCCTTTTCGATGGAGACTCGGCTGGAACCCAGGCCGCGATCAGGAGTTTGGCCCTTACCTGGAACCTGAAGGCCACAGTGAGGATAGTCCACCTCCCTGAAGGCCAGGACCCGGACGATTTTTTGTCAAAACATCAGGCTTCGGAGATGGAAGCCTTGCTAAACCAGGCCAAACCAGGGTTCACTTATTTGGTGGAGCATTGTGAACGTGTACACGGAAAGTCGACCGCCGAACAGATCCAGCGTGTGGTTGAGTCGGTTTTCGATTCCGTCGCGGAACTGGAATCTCATGTCCAGATCGAAGTCAGAATTAAAGAACTCTCGGAGAGAATTGGGGTGCCCTTCGATTCTCTTCGACAAGATTGGGACCGCTTCCAAAAGGAGCGGAAGTCGAGACAGGGACCCGCGACTCTGCCTGGTGAGAGCGGTGAACGACCTCTAAGTGGGCGATCCACCCGCTCCCCCGTCGGGGATGCCATGAAAGGGATCCTGTCTCTCTTGCTGGTGGACCAAAAAGAATTGGAAAATGCGATGGGTGCGACTTTCGCAACCCACCCCAAAGTCACCAAGTACCTGGCGGAGGCTTTGGAGACATTCGAAAAAACATCGCGGAACACTTTGTTGGTCCCGCTGATTCGAACTTTTCTCGATAAAGGACCGGACCAGACGCGGGCCGAGTGGGACGGTTATGAAGATTTGGATGAACGATGGGAGATCGAGGCAAACCTTCGTGTACGCGATCTTCCCAGCGACCCACTGCGTAGCCTTCGGGATTACACGCAGACATTGAAGAGGAATTTAATTCAAAAACACTTGACGGATTGCAGGTTGGCGCTCAAAAAAGCTGAAGAATCCCAGGACTGGGAACAGGTCGGTCAATTGGCGGCGGAAGTCGACAGGCTGATCTCCGAGCGTGAAGCAATCCATTTGGAACCGACTGAGGAGGTTAGGTAAGACCCATGCCTACCATGAAGAAAGAAGCACCGAAAAAGTCGAAGAAGAAGAAGACCGCTCCTGCGACTACGAAGGCTGCATCTGCAGCGAAGTCAAAACCCGCAGGGAAAGCCAAAGCGACCGAAAAAGCGAAAAAGCCGGTGAAGAAACCCAAGGCCGCTCGGAAGCCCAAAAAACCCTCGATCGAAATGACCGCCGAGATGGAGAAACTGGTCGAGATCTTTCAATCACAAGGGTTTCTCACCTATGACGATGTGAATCGCGTATTGACTGAGGAACTGGTGACTGTCGAGGAACTCGATAAGATTCACAAGTTCCTCGAAGACGAAAAGATCCCGATCCAGGATACCTATACTGACGAGAAGAGGGCCAAGGCCTCCGCCCGAAAAGTCTCAATCGATAAGGATGCGCTGATCCGCGCCGCCAGCGATCGTGCACGTGTCGATGATCCCGTGCGTCTCTATCTCCGTGAAATGGGGAAGGTCCAACTCCTCAACCGCGAAGAGGAGGTGATGCTCGCGAAGAAAATCGAGGATGGCCGGTTCAAGGTTTGCCGCGCGATCGCCTGGTCAAAGATCACAATCGACAAATTGGAGGAGATTGTTGCGGGTATTGAGAACCACCTCGAAAGGGAAGCGATGGAAGAGATGGGACTTCCCGAACCCAACGGGGATGGGCAGCCCGAGGAGGAAGAGGTCGAAGTCCTCCCCAAATTCAAGATCGAAGATGTTCTCCAGAACTATGTCACCCACCAAGAGGATGGCGAGCTCGATCACCACAAGCTCCTCCAGGACTTGAAATCAAAACTCAAAC
>JAJDBZ010000276.1 GCA_029261095.1 Candidatus Omnitrophota bacterium
CACTAACCGCACCACACAACCCGTGTGGTCTATGCCGATTTGGTTTGGTCTGTGGGGGTTTTCACCCCCGCGCGGCCGGATGCGGAGGCTATAGGTCGTCGGACGGATCAGGACGCATCCCGTATTCTGCCATGTCACCCCTCACTCCACCCAATACTCCCCCGATTCGAAATCAACCGTCACCTGCGTTCCATCAGAATAAGTCGTCCTCTGTTTACGTTTCGAATCGTCAACGAACTCATGGTTGATCATCTCCTCGAAAGCCAGACGCCGCGCGAGGGCGGCGATTTCTTGAACCTTTTGGACTTCTTCCTCGGAAGCCCCGAGTGAAACATAAGGAAGACCCGCGTTCAAAGCACAATGAAGTCTCCCGGATTCTCCTTCCGGGATTCCACCGCCGCCGTTTTCGCTGAGGTTCCAGGGGAGCAGGACCGCGTCATGGTAAACCAGGTTGAAGAGTGGAATCGGGATCCCGATTGGGTTGCCATTTCGCGGCGCGTCTTGTGATGGGTAGGGGCCGTGATGTACCAGCGAGATTGCCGGCAGGGCGTAATCCACCGGCTCCTCTGAACTCACCACATACCCCCGGGCGCCGAGCAGATGGAAACTCTCCAACCGAAACTGGGCGCACTCCTCGCGTGACATTGGATGCGCTTCTTGAAAACTTTCGTCCAGATCGGCGACCGCAAAAACATCGAGGTACGCCCCGCCCAGTTCGACTCCGTGTTCCGCGAACCGATCGTGGTTGCCGCGCACATACTCCGGCGCGAACCGAGCGCTCAAAAGCGATTGATCCCCGCCGCACCAGGTCGAACTTTGGGGTATGGAACCGTCCTCTTTTCTGAGCGCGAACCGTTCATCGAACGACACCGCGTTCCAATAGAAATCGCGGTAGTTGTCATGAATCGCGAACAAGTATCCCAAATTCTTGCAAGTCCGGGAGAGATTACTCAGGCCCGCCCATCCCCCTTGTTCCTCACCAACCGGCACGGAGTCGGGGTGTGCGCTGTCATATCCCCGGTAACCCCAACCATCCAAATGAACATAGGCATCCTCGAGCCCCCGTTTTTTGAGGCCGGACAAACGCTCCCCGATCTGGTCGAAAGTTGTCAGATTGTGATTTTCCTCGATTCGTTCTTTGTTGTAGTACGAGGACTTTGGGACAAAGTGATACAACGCTCCCGTATGGATGACCGGTTTTCCGATGACTTCATCCACTTCGGGATTTCGAATCCGTTTCTCCCTAAGAGAAACGAACAACCCTGTCTCTTTGGCGTATCTTCGGTAACGTTTCGCCATGGACACATAGGTGGCTTCTTCATCGAAGACATATCGTACCCTGCGCGAGTACCGGAGGCCTCCCAGACTGGAATACCACAAAGGAGATATCCGGGTCGGTCCACCGGCTGGATGGTGGATCCTGGCCCCGCCATCGTATGGGGTCTCACTGATCGCCTGAACTCCATGCCCATCCTGGAGGTGACCCCACCAGGGCATGTAAAAATAGCGCGTTTGGAAGGGTCGCCCGTCCTCACGTACAAACTCTCCCTCCCAATCCGAGGCGATCAACGCCCCCTGCATGTAGGGAAGGACCGTGTAGGTTTCCTCCTCGTCTTCATGAATTCTGATAGCTTTGGGCCAATCCAGACTTTCTATTTTCTCCTCATCTTCGGTAGCCGAGATCTCAAACAGAGCCTCGGCGCCGTTGAGGTATAACCCGAGGAAAAGTTTCACATCTTCCGCTTTGGAGAATCCCGACAGGGTCGCCAGCATCCCCGTGCTGTACCCGTTGCGGAGCTCCTTTACCTCGATCTGGGTTGCGTCAAGCAGACTGACATCGGTTTCATCGATCCTGAAATCGGCGGTCCCACAAGGAACGAAATCCCAGACCGCCCCCTCGGTCTCGAATCGAATCGCGAAATCGTCCCTCGACCAGGTGGCCTTCAGATGGGAGTTGGAAAGAATCCACAATTCCTCCGTCTCTTCGAAACTTCCATCGGACAGCCTCGGTTGATTTGCCGCGTGAGTGAGGAACCACTCCCTTGCTTCATCCATCTTCAGGTAGAGACGATCAAAAGATACCTCATCGCTGGCCCCTTCTTGTATTGCTTCTGCAAGAGAGTCTAACCGAGCCTTTTTCTCTCCATGTAAATCCTCAGTCACCGCAATCGCCCCCAATCTGTCAAGATGAAATTTAAGGGTCTCGATGCGAGATTCGAACTCGGACGCCTCGGTGGCGATGCATACAAAAATGAGCATCAGCATTGTCTTCATGGGGGGTCTCCTCAATGGTGTGTGAAAAGAAGGGTATGCGAATGACACAAGAATAAACAACCATCTCGGCCAACACTTACTATCTCCCTTCAAATCAGAGAACCATGCTAGGATTCACCAACAGTCCACCGAATGGCGGACTTCGTGTGAGTAGCGAAGGGTTTCAACCCTTTGCGGTCCTGATCGATTTGCTAAATTTGGCATGATCCGATCCACCCCTGGAGGCAACTATGCTGAAAAACATCATCTCATTGACTCTCACCATTCTCGTACTCTCTTTCGTTCCCACAACAACAACCCAGGCCGCTGGCAAATACAATGTCCTTCTCGTTATGTCCGATGATCTCAACAATGACCTTCATTGTTATGGCGACCCCCTGGTTCAATCCCCTAACCTCGACCGTCTCGCCGAACGCGGCATGAGGTTCGACCGGGCCTACTGCCAATACCCCCTCTGCAACCCGAGCCGCGCCTCGATGATGACCGGGTTGCTGCCCGACAAGACCGAGGTACTGAGAAATAGTACTCATTTTCGAACCACCATCCCCAAAACGACGACCCTCCCCCAACTCTTCAAGAACAACGGCTATTTCACTGCTCGGATCGGAAAGATTTATCACTACGGAGTCCCGCGCGAGATCGGCACCAGCGGAATCATGGACGATCCCCCCTCCTGGGACCAAGTGATCAACCCACGCGGCCGTGATAAAGAGGATGAAAAAATCATCAAGACACTACGTGCGGGACAATATGGCGGAACGCTGAGTTGGTTGGCTGCCGAAGGAACCGATGATGAACAGACCGATGGGATCGGAGCCATCGAGGCGGTCGACCTATTGGATGCGCGTCATGACAAACCCTTTTTTCTCGCGGTCGGTTTCTATCGTCCGCATACACCCTATGTCGCGCCGAAAGTGTATTTCAATCTCTACCCCCGCGAAAACCTTCAACTCGCGACCTTGCAACCCAACCTCGATCAACTCCATCCCGCCTCGCTGATGAGCCACAAAACCGAGCATGACGATCTCACCGATCCGCTACGCCGTGAGGTGATCCAGGCTTATTACGCATCCACCACATTCATGGACGCTCAGCTCGGCAAGCTTCTCGATGCGATGGACCGTCACAACCTTTGGGAAAACACCATCGTGGTTTTTGCCAGCGACCATGGATACCATCTTGGCGAGCATGGCCTCTGGCAAAAGATGAGTTTGTTTGAAGAATCGGCAAGGGTCCCCTTGGTGATCTACCATCCCGAAATGAAAGCTGGAGGAAAGAGTTCAAACAGCCCGGTCGAATTGATGGATGTCTACCCCACCCTCGCGGAACTTTGCGGTTTGGATGCCCCCAACAAACTTAATGGGGAAAGTCTGTTGACCATACTGGAAGATCCATCGTCGACTGTGAAGGCAGGGGCACTCACCCAGGTCTCCCGCAAGAAAGGAAGAGCAAAGGATGCACCTCTCTTTAAAGGATACAGCATCCGCACCGACCGTTACCGCTATACCGAATGGGATGAGGGCCGCGAGGGTGTCGAACTCTATGACCACAAGAATGACCCGGAGGAGTTCAACAACCTGGCGGAGAGTGACGATGCCGCCAAGACTCTAGGCGAAATGAAGGAACTGTTGCGGGCTTCGATAGACCGAGCGAACCGCTAAGGCCGCTGGCCTTTCGCTAACCTCGCGTTGATTTCGTCCACAACCGCCGGAACCTCTTCCATCGTTTCGATGACGAAGTGGGCTCCCGCCGCGAGAAGTCGGTTCTCCGCGCGTTCGATACGTGCACGGAGTTCTTCCTCACCCATCGATTCGACTTCCGCCTTCGTGAGCCCGACTTCGTTCCCGGCTTTGGTGATTCCAATAGTCCACATCCCGGCGTTTAACCCCTCGCCGATGTCCGAGACTGTGTCGCCCACCTTTACATAAGCCTCCATCGGAAAAACACCCAATTGCTCGGCAACACGGAGAACCATCCAGGGAGCGGGTCGACCGGCCGGGACTTCGGCCGCGCTCACACCGGTATCCGGTTTGTAACCCTGCTTGGCCGCGTCTTGGAGGATGAAGTCGAGCATCTCCCGGTTGTAACCGGTGGTTGAACCAATTTTCATTCCGCGTTTCCGAAGATCCGATTGGGCCTCCAAAGTTCCCGGTGTCAACTCATTGTAGTTGGGCAAACAATCGAGCTGCATGGGGACGAACTCCTCGAATATCTCGTCGATATCCGAATCATCGCACGGTTTCCCATGGACTTCTTCCCACTTCTTGGCGATCGCGGGCATTTTCGACATGGTCAGGATGTGATCCCGTTTGTGCATTCCCATCGGTTCTCGGGCTTGTTCCTGGGTAACCTCCACACCGCGCCGCTTGAACACCTCGGTAAAGACGCCGGCAGGCGCGCAGCATCCATAGTCCACTGTGGTTCCCGCCCAATCGAAAATCGCCGCCTTCAACGGTCCACGATAAATTCTTCTGAATACAAAATCCATCCGATTCGAACTCCTTTTAGGTTACTGAGTGCGGTGAACCTCCAAAAATTCCAAAATCGTTTCCGAAAAGGAACGATCCGCCGACCGCCAACCATCGTTGTGTCCCATCATTGGGATCTTCTTAAGAACTCTGGGTTCGCCGGCCGCCGCGAAAAGTTCGTCGCTCATCCGGTCGGGGATGATGTCGTCCGCTTCACCATGAACCAGGAGAAGGGGTTTCGGCGAAAGACTCCCTACTCGGTCGATGGGATCTCCCCCGGAACTGACCATCAGACTCATGGGCCATTTGACTGGATAAAGAATGATCGTCCGTCCCAACACATCCCGCGCGATGGCACGGTAGGAAGTAAAGGGCGCGATGGCTACCACCCCTTCGATTTCCTTCGATCGTTCGCCTCCCACCCAGATGGAAAGGCTCGCTCCCAGTGACTGGCCAACCATCCAAGTGGGACCAAAGTTTTCCAGTGTCCAATCAAGCGCCGCGTATGCGTCCGTTATTGTCTTCTCACGAGTCGGCGGTCCTCCGGTCGATCCCCCATAACCCCGGTAATCGTAAAGCACCAACCGATAGCCATTCAGCGGAAGAAAGTCCGCGAACCCAAGATGGTTCCCCATGTTTCCCGCGTTGCCGTGGGAATAGAGCGCGGTCCCTTTGACAGGTTGACCCTCCGGTTCGATAACCCACACCGATAAAGCATCTTCGCCAATCGGTATCGATCGCTCCTGGATCCCATACCCCGAAACCTTCGGGGGGACAGGTCGATTCTCGCTGGGAACATAAAAAGCTCGATCGGCGAACATACACCCCCCGAGGATAAACAGACCCAAGTAAACCGAGATCCGCACCCACGGATTCTTCACCAGTCTTTTCCAGCCCTGGATTTCCGATTTCTCGGGAATGCCAGTCTTCTCATCAGGGGCGGATGCTGTCGGCTTTGATGGCTCTTTGAGATTTTTTTCCGAGTGCATAGACCATGTCGATCATTTTGGCGAAACGGGGGTCCTGTGTCAGACCCTGATGATACCGATAATAAATCTGCTGGACGATTACCGCCAATTTGAAGAGCGCGAAGACATAATAAAAAGTCAGGTCGGGGATCTCGCGGCCGCTCCGCTCGGAATAGAGTTCGGCGATCTCCTGTCGGTTCAGTGCACCCGGTAGCGTGGTCAGAAAACTCTGCACCACCTTGATCTCGTCTTCATCTTCATCCTCCGCCCAGTAACCCAGAGTCGTTCCGAGATCCATCAGGGGATCTCCGATGGTGGTCATCTCCCAATCGAGAACCCCGATGATCCTTTGATGATTGGCGGGGTCCAGCACAATATTGTCGAACTTGTAATCGTTGTGAACGATGACCGCTCCCGAGTCGGGCGGGATTCTCTCTTGAAGCCATTTCGCGGTCGCCTCGATATCCGCGACTTCATCCGTTTTCGATCCAGAATAACGTTTCGACCAGCCCATCACCTGACGTTCGGTGTACTGACCCTCGCGGCGGAGATCCGCCAACCCGGCGGCTTTGTAGTCGATATGGTGAAGGTCGACCAGGTTCTGGACAAAGGCGACACAGGTCTCGCGGATTTCTTTCTCGCTAAGAGAAAAATCCTCGGGTTTCCGATTTCGATAGATGCCCCCCTGGATCCGTTCCATCAGGTAAAAATCGGTTCCAATGATTTCGGGGTCCTGACAAAACACAATGGGAGTCGGAGCCGGGGGGTATACCTTGCAGAGGTTCGAAAGGACTTTGTACTCCCGCCCCATGTCGTGCGCGCTTTTGACCTTGCTGCCGAAAGGGGGTCGGCGTAACACATACTCTTGCTCCCCTAAGGTGACTTGATAAGTCAGGTTCGAATGACCACCGGGAAATTGTTTGAGGACAAAACCTTCTCTCGCATCCGGGATATGCTCACGGAGATAAGCCTCTAACTTGGCCTCATCGAGTTCCTCCCCCGGACGAATATCGGTCGCGGTGTCAATCGGAGTCATTGAACTCAGTCCCCGCCGCTCCGCACTTTGATGCCATAACGTTTCAAGATTCGTTTGGCGACCACCAGTTTGTGGACCTCATCGGGACCGTCATAGATCCGACCCGCTCTCTCGTTCCTGAACCAATAGGCAATCGGAGTGTCATCGGTCATCCCGAGACCGCCATGGGCTTGAAGCGCGCGGTCCAAGACTCGCATCAAGACATTCGCGACATGAAACTTGATGAGCGAAACCTGATCGCGCGATTCTTTCGCTCCAATTTCCTGGATGGACCAAGCGGCATGGAGGACCATCAACCGGGCTGAGTCGATCTCGGCACGGCTTTCCGCGACAAAGCCCTGGATGAACTGGTTGTCTCCCAGTTTTTTGCCCGGGGCGACCTCGCGCTTGGCGGCGTAATCGCAGAGCAGGTCAAAAGACCTCTCGCAGATGCCCAACCAACGCATACAGTGGTGAATTCGGCCCGGCCCCAACCGTTCCTGGGCGATCTCGAACCCCGCGCCCTCTTCACCAAGCAGGTTCCCCTTAGGGACACGGACATCGTGGTACCGCATTTCGGAATGGCTGTGCCACTCTTCGCCGCGATGTCCCATGATCGAAGTGTTGCAGACTCGCTCGACTCCGGGAGTGTCCAATGGAACCAGGATCTGGCTGGCGCGCGCATGAGTCGGCCCGTCCGGATCGGTCACCGTCATCACCACTGCAAAGGCAGCGCCATCGGCCGCCGAGGTGAACCACTTGTGGCCATTGATCACATAGTCGTTTCCATCCTTGACCGCGGTGGTGTTCATCCACACCGGGTTGGATCCGGGGAACTCCGGTTCGGTCATGGAAAAACAACTGCGGGTCTCGCCGGCCAGAAGCGGTTTCAGGAAACGTTCTTGTTGATCGGGTGTGCCGAACTGAATGAGGATCTCCATGTTGCCCGCGTCGGGGGCCTGACAGTTGAAAAGGTAGTGCCCGATGGGACATCGCCCCAGTTCCGCGCTCACCAGTCCATGCTCGACAAGAGAGAGCCCCATCCCCCCCCAGTCTTTCTCGATCTGAGGCAACCACATTCCGAGTTCCTTCACCCGTTGACGTTTCTCGTTGAGCCGGGGAAGGATCTCACCGAACTCCGAGTTCAAGAAATCGTGTTCGATGGGAATGGCCTCCTCATCGACAAAATTCCGGACCTTGTCCAGAAGATCTTGAGTTTTCTTAGGAATCGAAAAGTCCATAAATCAATCCTCCACAGGAAAAACCCGAGGTTAGTGGCAAGCGCGCGGTTTGCGAAGAGCAGGCCCCCCTAACCGTCCCCCACCCCACCCGTAGCCCGGGAACCCTTTCCCGGGTGGAGATTGAATGCTATCAGAGAACCCAGGATCATGGGCATTTTCATTGGATCGGAATACGGTAGAATCCGATGAGGAACCAGTCTTGATCTCACCGTAAGGGAAAACCTAATGGAAAATACTTGTCCCGTTTGTGAAGCACAATCTTTTAAGCTTATAGGTGAAAAGCTCGGCGAAACCTACTATCGATGCAGATCTTGTGGTGTAGCTATCGGTCTCGATTTCTGGAATTCGGCGGAGCGATCAGGTGAGGCGATGTATGATGAATCGTACTTGGCGAAGTCAGGTGAAATGCACCCGAAGACGACACAAAGGTACCATGAGTTCCTAGATTTTATTGAGGAGAGAGTGGAGGAAAAGAATCTAGTTGAGGTTGGATTTGGAAATGGTCAATTCCTTTTGGCTGCGAATGAAAGAAACTGGAATACTCTTGGAGTGGAAATCTCCTCCGCGGCATGCAAATACGCCACGGATGAACTGAATCTAAAGACACTTTGTGGAATGTTCGAAGAGGTTCCCATTGAACCCGACTCGGTCGATGCCGTTGCTAGCATGGAAACGATAGAACACCTTTACGACCCCAAGGGATTTCTTGATCGATGTTATTATGTTTTGAAACCCGGGGGAATTCTTTTCCTTACCACTCCCAACGAGAAGTGCTTGACTCGGAAACTGATTGGTATGGAATGGAGAGGTTATTATCCGGGGCATACGATTCTCTATCCATACAATGTTCTCAAGGTGCATCTTAAAGACTGCGGTTTCAGTGTGATCGGTGGAGAAACTCGGACGATCATTCCGAGAACCATTATTAATGTTTATAAGCATCGATTGAAAACATTGCTCAAGAACCAAAAACCTTTCGAAGGTCCCAAAGGAAATATCAGTCTTGCAGAAGCTCAATCGATACGAGATAGAATTGATGCATCCGCGTCCACACGCCTTCTCAAAGTCTTGGTCAATTCCTTCTTGAACCTCACGAAAACAGGTGAGAAAACGATTATCTTTGCCAAGAAGCAGGAGAAGCCATATTAATCATATTCAAGCCAATTCTTGACTCCCGCTGGCAATTCTAAACCCGGGACCTTGATGCTGAACACGAGTGCGGCCCCTGCATTGAAACCGCCGCGATCGTCCCCGAATGATCCAATAACACCTATCTGACCTCGGACATCGCAACCACTACCAAAATAGTCGTCAGCCTCTGCAGCTGGATTAGTGAATGTGTACAAGTGTTCCCCAGTACGAGAGTCAAAGAGATAAGCGCGGCCCTCGAGTAGATTCCCTCCAAGGCTACTTGCAGGTGCCCCAATGACCACCGCTACATCACTGACGTTGCAAACAATTCCGAAGTCTTCGAACTCTTCAGCATTGGGACTGAATAATGTTCTCTCGAAGTTTCCGGATCCAATATTGAAAATGTAAACCGCCCCAGCATCGTTGGCCAATGTGTCATCCTTGATTGCACCAATTATTGCTCTTGTTCCCGCAATAGAAACTGAAATGCCAAACCGATCCGTTGACCCAGGTGTTGGATTTTCGAATGTTTGGATGTGCGAACCGGACTGAATTTCAAAACTGTAGGCTATTCCGCTGTCGGTAATAATTCCATCATCCTTGAACTCACTCCCAATCAAAACGACATTGTTGTTGTTTGCGATACTAGACCCAAACCGGTCACCTCCGATCGGATTAGGTGATTCGAAAGTTTGTACCAAACCCCCACTGAGGGGCTCCATCAGATACACCGCACCCGAAGTGACCCCATTAATTTCATCGCCGATTGCGCCGATCAGAAGATTTTCATCAACCGATGACAACGAAACTCCGAAGAATCCAGACGATGTAGGATTGGGGCTGTTTAGTGTATTTACGATACCTCCAGTGGTCTTGTCAAAAACGTAAACTGTACCTCCATTTGGCATAGAACCATCATCCGCGTGCGCAGAAATTGCAATCAATTCATTCCCAACCGCCACCCCATTCAATCCAAAACCATCGCCGGAGTCGGGATCAGGGTTCTCGAAAGATGATATTTGTGATCCAGTAACTGCGTCAAAGAGAAACGAACGCCCAGAATTCGAACCGCTAAAACTGTCTCCCCTTGCACCCAGGAGAACTTCAGTTTTCGAGACGAATCTCACCCTTGCACCCATTTGTGCCGCTGCAGTTGGATCTGGATTGAGAATGGTCCGGAGGTATTGAACCGAAGTATCCATACCGCGGGCTTCAAAGGGGATCGATAATAGGGACAGCAAGCCAATGGGCCAGAACAAGGTTACAAGATTGAATTGAAATCTCACGAAATTCGTACTCCTCTCAATAGTAATATTATTTAGATATGCTGTATCGCGCTTTGGTCACTGAGCCGAACCCCAATCGGGTATTAGATTGGATGACAACATGGAGATGGCTTTTAACTGGTTCGGGCGTCCGAATTTTCACTGGGGACCGTTCATCCCGTTCTCTTCCAAGAAGTCACTCAATCTCTGGAGAAGTTCCGGACGCCTATCGAAAATTGAATCTTTTTGACTGGGGGCAATATGTGACGGGAACCGATTGTGCCAATTCTTTTGGACTACGAGGTAATCATACTGATTGACGATACCATCAAAATTGATGTCTGCATTCGGATTGGTTCCTTTGGGTAGTATCTCGACAAGAAGAACTGTTGCTTGGCCAACATTGATCTCGCGGGAAAAGGGTTCATATCCAGGAGAAACCACATCCAATGTATTCAATCCCAAATCAACGCTATCAAATATGAAAATCCCTTCTTCGTTTGGGTATGCGATCGAGTCACCCATAGCCAGGATAGCTTGTTCAATGACTTCAAAATCGGAGGCATCAGTTACGAATCCAGCGACAACCCCACTGTCATCCGGCACGCTTATGGGGGTTGGCGTGGGAGACGGACTCTCGATTTGGTCCAAATGGAAGACAAGTGCGGCTCCTGTATTAAAACCTTCTCGATCGTCACCAAACGAGCCGATGACACAGAAATCTCCTGAAACATCGCACCCGCTGCCGAAGTAGTCATCCGGGCTGGCATCCGGATTGGTGAATGTGGCCAAGTGATTCCATGTACTGGACTCGAAAAAGTATGCCCGTCCCTCCAAAAATCGACCCGCGAAACTGCTAGCTGGTGCCCCTACGATTATGCCACTCCCACCTGCATCACAAACAATACCGAAATCTTCAAAAGGTTCTGGCTCTGGGCTGAATATCTCTTCCTGAAACGCCCCAGTTTCTAGATCGAAAATGTAAACTGCTCCGGAATCCTCAGCCAACGTGTCGTCCTTAATCGCGCCGATGATTGCGTAATCTCCTGAAATAGTCAGAGAAACACCAAAGCGATCCGACTTTCCTGGAGTTGGATTACCAAATGTTCGCAGGTTCTCCCCGGATTGAATATCGAATGCAAAAGCGATTCCGCTATCGATCAGTTCACCATCATCGTTCAGGTCGCTTCCAACTAAGATCGTATTTGCATTGTGAGACAAACTGGTTCCGAACCGATCTCCATCTCCAGGATCCGGAGATCGATAAGTCTTTATCAAATCACCCGTTAAAGGGTCCATGGCATAGACCGCGCCCGAGGAGATGCCTTCGACCTCGTCACCTGCCGCGCCTATCAACAAATTATTCCCATGAGATCCCAATGAAACACCGAAAAATCCAGAGATTGTTGGATTCGGACTGGTAAGGGTATTAACAAGATCCCCGGTATCCTTTTTAAATACATAAACAGCTCCGCCATCGGAAACAATACTGTCATTCAAGTGTGCCGATATCGCGATCAGGTTCGATCCGACAGAGACTCCGTTAAGTCCAAAGTTATCACCTGAATCTGGGTCGGGGTTTTCAAAAGATTCTAGAAAAACTCCTGACAGAGCATCGAACAAGAACGAACGACCGGAGTTTGTTCCACTAGCACTGTCCGCTCTCGCTCCAAGCAGTACCTCCGTATCGGAGATGAATCTAACGCGGGCAGCCATCTGTGCGGCAGTGGTTGGCTCAGGGTTAAGGATAGTCCTTATGTATTGCACCTGTGTGGTACCAGAAAGCGTGGGGCAAGGGGCGAAAACCACTAGTAGCAATACTGCGACGGGAAAATAAAAAAAGTTGAAATGACTCGATTGACAAAGCATTTTGGCCTCCCGATTGGTTAACCATGACGCAAATCTACTATATTATTCCCTAATATTTTACAACTAGTCGGAGAGCAATGTCTACCCATCTATGCCCCATGTTGTAGAGTATATAGGGGTGAATAAATCATAATGAGTTTCAATCGTTGAAGTTAGTGTCACCCAGTTCTCGTTATATTCACCCACAAGTCACAGGGCCTTGCACTCTCCCCGCCCGGTGTTATATTCCCGGTCGCGCAAAAAACAAGCGATTTTCTTGAATTTTTTTGGATTCCTGAACATCGCGAGAACACATCCAGCGGGAAACTCGAATGTTTCCCCTCGGAGCCCCGTGTAATCTGTGCCGGTTGGACCGGATTCAACGCGCTATTCGCCCGCTTGGCGGGGGATTCGGCGTGTCTACGGGAGACAAAGGGCCACGCAGCCCAAGGAGTACATTATGACAGAGGAGGCTCTTCAACCAGAAGCCCCGATAGGGTTCGACGAGAACGAAATCTCGATGAAACAACTGCTCGAAGCAGGCGTTCATTTCGGACACCAAACTCGTCGTTGGAACCCGAAGATGCAAAAGTACATCTTCAACCAGAGGAATGGCATCTACATCCTCGACCTCAAAAAGACAGTTCGACTCATCAAAGAAGCCTGCGATTTCGTCGCCGAACTCTCCGCCCGCGGAGGAACCATCCTCTTCGTCGGCACCAAACGTCAAGCTCAGGAAAGCGTCAAGGAAATCTCCGAAGATCTTGGCGCCTACTATGTCACCCACCGCTGGCTGGGGGGCATGATGACCAACTTCAAGACCATCCGCGCCCGTGTCGAGAAACTGATCGAACTCGATCGTATGATCGAAGATGGCCGTATGAAGATGCGCCAGAAAAAAGAACAAAACACCCTCATGAAACAGAGGGAGCGACTCCAGAAGTACCTCAGTGGTATCCGGGATATGAAACGACTTCCGGATGCGTTGTTTATCACCGATGTTCGCAAAGACCGCATCGCGGTTGACGAGGCAAAGAAACTGGGCATCCCCGTCATCGCCATCGTCGACACCAACTGCGATCCCGATCCAATCGATTACGTCATCCCAGCCAACGACGACGCGATTCGCGCGATTCGTTTGATCGCCGAACTCGTGGCTTCCGCCTTTAAAACAGGTGAAAGAGTCCGTCAGGAACGGGCCGAAGGGGCTATCGAGGGCGAAGGCGAGGACAGTGGAGCCGCAGAACCGAGCGCTGAGGAGGCACCGGCTGAAAAGCCTGCAGAAACTCCATCGGAAACCCCGGCCGAACCAGTGGCTGAAACTCCTGCCCCTGCGGTCGCGGAAACCCCAGCGCCCGCAGTCGCAGAAACTACTGAAAACAAGGAATAACTCTCACTCTGATTTACAGGAGTGAACGAATCGAAAGTTACGATCGAAAACGACGCCTTATTAATAGGGAGGACTAAGAACATGGCCGGAATTAGCGCGGCTGATGTGAAGGAACTCCGGGATAAAACCGGAGTGGCAATGATGGATTGTAAAAAAGCGCTCACCGAAGCGAACGGAGATCTCGCAGCGGCGGTCAAAATCCTTCGGGAAAGAGGCGCAGCGAAAGCCGAGAAACGAAGCGGCCGCGAAACCGCCGAAGGAGTGATCCACTCCTACATCCACGGTAACGGACGGATCGGTGTTCTGCTCGAGCTGAACTGCGAGACCGATTTTGTCGCCAGGAATGAAAATTTCGTGGCGCTCGCGAACGACCTCGCGATGCAGGTTGCGGCCAACCCCCAGATTCATGCGGTCAAACGTGAGGAACTGGATGAGGCCTTTCTTCAATCCGAGAAAGAAATCCTGATGAAACAATCCGAGTCGAGCGGGAAACCCGCGGCCATCATCGAGAAGATGGTCGAAGGACGGATGAAAAAGATTTACGAAGAGGTCTGTCTGCTCGAGCAACCCTTCATCAAGGATGACAAGAAAAAGGTTTCGGATATCATTACCGAAGCCATTCAGACCACCGGAGAGAACATATCCGTCAGACGATTCGCGCGATTCCAGTTGGGCGGCGAATAACCGGGTCGGACGATTCTCCAGGGTTGAAAGGAATACCATTTGGCGTACCGACGCGTACTACTCAAACTCAGCGGTGAAGCACTGGGCGACCCAGCCGGAAAGGGCATCGATGTCAGTCGATCCGAGGCTATCGCCAAACAGGTGGCAAAAATCGTTGATAAGGGCGTTCAAGTCGGAATCGTCATCGGCGGTGGAAATCTTTGGAGAGGTGCGGGACAGGCTCACCTGGACCGCACCACCTCCGACTATATCGGGATGCTGGGAACCATCATGAATGGGCTCGCGCTTCAATCGGTCTTCGAAGGGAATGGGATTGTGACCCGTCTCCAGTCCGCCCTGAGTATCACCCGAGTCGCGGAACCCTACATTCGGCGAAGGGCGGTCCGGCACCTTGAAAAGGGAAGGGTTGTCATCTTCTCGGCCGGGACCGGAAACCCCTATTTCACCACTGATTCTGCTGCGGCTTTGAGGGCGATCGAAATCGGCGCCGATGTTCTCCTGAAAGCGACCAAAGTGGATGGAGTCTATGACAAAGACCCAAAAAAACATGAGGATGCAAAGCGTATTTCATATCTGCCCTACCAGGATATACTTGACGAGCAATTGGGAGTTATGGACCTGACGGCGATCACGCTCTGTCGGGACAACAAACTGCCACTCATTGTTTTCGACATGGATGAGCCCAACGCGGTGGAGGATGTGACTGAAGGGAAACCGATCGGGACTTATGTGGGTTTTGATTTGCCCCCTGAGAGAGCCTGAGACTTTCAGCGTCAAATTTTTTTGGATGGGAGCGTGTGGAGATCATGGATCCAGACAAAATCTATAAAGAAGCCGAAGCGAGTATGGAGAGCGCGGTCGAGGCGACGCGTCATGAGGCTGCGAAAATCCGGACGGGGAGAGCCAATGTGGCCTTGCTCGATGGGATTGATGTCGAGTCTTACGGTGCAAAGAGTCCGATTTCTCATGTGGCGAACATTACAGTCCCGGAACCCCGAATGATTGTCATTCAACCCTACGACAAGTCGGTTATCAAAACGATTGAGGCGGCCATCAATAAATCGGACATCGGTCTGAATCCCAACAACGATGGAACGGTGATTCGCCTCACCCTACCCGAACTGAACGAAGAACGTCGACGCGAACTAGTCAAAGTCGTGAAGAAAATCGGGGAAGAGGGAAGAGTCTCTCTTCGCAACCACCGTCACAAAGCCAACGATTATGTCAAGAAAGGGGAGAAGGATGGGGGAATCCCGGGCGATGAAGCAAAGCGCCTGTTGGATGAAATCCAAGAGATGACTGAAGAACACAACAAAGCGATCGATCAGTTGCTCACGGACAAAGAAGAAGAAATCATGAATTTCTAATTCGGCCGACTCTATTTTTCTCCATCTAATTCTGTTCAACCCCCATGGCCTATCACCCCTCTGGAGATGCGCAAAAACTTATCGACCGCCTGGTCGGAGTCAGTTCAGTATCCATGCCCTGGGGGGACAAGCCCCTTCCTCAACATGTCGCCGTCATCATGGATGGCAATGGCCGTTGGGCACAGGAGCGTGGCTTTCCCAGAATCGAAGGGCATCGAGAAGGCATACAATCCGTTAGAGCGGTCGCTCAAGCCTGCCGTAAACTTGAGATCCCCTATCTGACTCTCTACGCTTTTTCGACCGAGAACTGGAAACGTCCTCGAACCGAAATCGCAGCCCTAATGAAACTCCTCAGAGATTTCCTTAAAGAGGAAATCCCCGAAATGTTGGAGAACGAGATTCGCTTGGACGCTATCGGAAATCTGAAGAAACTTCCGCTATATGTTCAACACCAGCTCTCCAAAACCAAGAAGGCCACTAAGGCCGGCGGAATGATGCAACTCAGTCTAGCCCTTAGCTATGGGAGCCGAGACGAGATCACCAATGCAGTCAAGGATATTTCTCGGAAAGTATCCCAAGGCAAGATCAAACCCTCACAGATCGATCAGACCCTGGTCTCCGATCATCTCTATACTTCTGGAATGCCCGATCCAGACCTTCTCATCCGATCCAGCGGCGAACTGCGGGTCAGCAACTACCTTCTCTGGCAAATCGCTTATGCCGAAATCCACGTGTCCCCGGTCCTCTGGCCGGATTTCCGCGACATCCAATTCTATGAAGCCATCTTGGATTACATGCAAAGAGATCGCAGGTTCGGGAAAGTGCGGTCAAAGTGACCAACACCACAGCCCCTCAACCGATTACCATTTAGTCCAAAATTCCGATACAATAAGACTGTATCCTATGTAACGAAAGGAAGAGTTTTTCTTAATGCCAGCCACAATCGGCTTAACGCCAGATCTTCGTAAACGCAATAAGACCATTTCTCCCAATCCCATCGAATCGGAAGTCCAGAAACGCGTGCTTGTCCTCGATGGCGCCATGGGTACGATGATTCAGCGCCATAAACTTCAAGAAGTGGACTTCCGCGGAGAACAATTTGCCGATCATACCTCCGATTTACAGGGGAACAACGATCTTCTCTGCCTGACACGGCCTGATGTGATCGAAGAGATCCATAAAGATTTCCTTCGCGCTGGCTCGGATATCATCGAGACCAACACCTTCAATGCCAACCGGATCTCGCAGGCCGACTACAATCTCCAGCATGTCGTTCATGAATTGAATGTCGCCGCCGTCAGGATTGCGAAGCGGGCTGTCGCTGAAGTCATGACCGAGGACCCCACACGCAATTGTTATGTGGCGGGAGCCATCGGCCCAACCAACCGGACTGCCTCTCTCTCCCCTGATGTCAACGATCCGGGTTATCGAGCGGTCACTTTTGACGATCTTGTGGAAACCTATGCCGAGCAAACCAGAGCATTGGTCGAAGGCGGAGCCGACTTGCTCCTCCCCGAGACGACTTTCGACACACTGAACCTCAAAGCCGCCCTTTATGCCATCGAACAGGTCTTCGAGGAAAAAGGATTTCGTCTTCCGGTCATGATCTCGGTCACCATCACCGACCGCTCGGGGAGAACTCTATCCGGTCAGACACTCGAAGCCTTCTGGTATTCGATCGAACACGCGAAGCCGTTCTCGGTTGGGATCAACTGCGCCCTCGGCGCCGATGAGATGAGACCTTATATCGAAGAACTTTCGGGGCTTGCGAACAGCTATGTCAGCGTTTATCCCAACGCCGGCCTCCCCAATGAGTTTGGAGAGTATGATGACACCCCCGAAAACATGGGGAGCATTCTCGGTGAATGGGCCAACAACGGTTGGGTCAATATCGTGGGCGGTTGTTGCGGGACCACCCCAGAGCACATTAAAGCCATTGCGGAAGCGGTGAGCCAAGCCCCTCCTCGGACAAAAGCCGAGCCTATCACTTGCAGTCGATTCAGCGGTCTTGAACCTCTAAGGATCACCTCGGATTCCAACTTCATCATGGTCGGTGAAAGAACCAATATCACTGGCTCCCCGAAGTTCGCACGCTTGATCCGAGAGGGCGATTTGGAAGCCGCGATTTCCATCGCACGTCAGCAGGTGGAGAACGGGGCGAACATTATCGATATCAACATGGATGAGGGGATGATCGATTCGGCCGCGATGATGGAGAAATTTCTCCACCTTGTGGTTGCCGAGCCCGAAATTTCACGCGTTCCGATCATGATCGATTCTTCCAAATGGG
>JAJDBZ010000277.1 GCA_029261095.1 Candidatus Omnitrophota bacterium
ATCGAAGCGGATACGATTCCATTCGGGACTCAGGTCCACCGCGTCCGGGGCATCCTGAATCTTTGGAATCTGGTCCATCACAGAAAAAATTCTCTTCCCCGCCTCCGCCATCTCGACTAAAACAAACCGTGCCTTCCAGAAACGGTCCAGCGGCTTGATGGTCTGTGTGAAGTATATGCAGACGAGCGCTAGCTTCCCGATCTGAAATGTGGGGTCATTACTCATTCGCCACATGGCAATGATGATGACTGCCGAAATGCCGAAAGACGCAGCCATTTCGGTGGTAGGACTGGCGAACGCGCGCGCTTTTCGGATGCGATACTCTCGACGAAGAAGCGACCCTGTTTCGTCGTAGTACCGGTTTTTTTCATAGTCTTCCATGTTGAAGGCTTTGACCACCTCGATCCCGGTTAGGGTTTCCACTAAAACTGAGCTGATATCGGCCCGTTTCTCTTGAGCGCGACGCGAGGCTTTACGAATCTTCCCGCTCATCAATTGCATCGGGATAGCAAGCAGTGGGATGACGATGATGAAAGTCAGCGCCAAATTCCAGTCGACATAAAAAGAAAGTCCCACACACGTTACCACCAAAATAGGGGACTGAATCAGGTCAGTCAGCACCGTTACAATCTGCCTGGATAAGAGAGTCACATCGTTGGCCATACGAGAGATCAAATCGCCAGTTCGTGCTTCATGAAAAAAGGAGACCGATTGACGCAGGATCTTCTCGTAGAGGTCATTCTGAATATCTCGAATGACATTGAGCGCGACAGAAGCAAGAAGGAGTTGTCGGATAACTGCGAATAGTCCTTTGATTAAAAAGAGAATCGGAACAAGAGCGGCGTAGTACCAAAGAGGTATTTGCCCACGGTCAGGAGTGTGAACTCGAGTGAAGGAACGTACCTGGCCCTTTAAATTGGGATGAGATTCGATCAGAAGGTTCCATTCACCATGACCTAAAAAGGAATCCGTTAAACTTTCGCCTGGAGAAAACACCTGCAGACCGGTCGCAGGAAAGACTGTCCCATGGACCTCGACTTTGACTTGAGGGTCTTGTTCGACCGAACTGATCAAGAAGTTTTCGAGCCGCGGATGTTTTTCAAGCCACTCTTCCCATGGTGTAGATTGCTTTTCTAAAAGATCGCTGAGCCTCGCTTCCGTTCCGTCATTAAACTGAACGTAAAACTGGTCGCTCGAAATGAGGTCCCCCGGTTTGGTCAATTGGTTATCCAAGAGGGGACGTATCAAGAGATAAGTGCCCCCTGCTGTGAGAGAAAAGAGGATCATGGCAATGATGATCCCGATGATCTGACCTTTGTAGGGGAGGGCGTACGTGAAGACTCTCTTAAAGATATCTGTCTGGTTGACAGGGGTTGTTTTGGATAGAGACATTCAGGGCTGTTGGATTCGGAAATGAATCAGTTTTTTTATCGAGCACCGCATGCGGTACGCTCGCTCAATCGATCATCGCGGGACGACTTGGGTGGATCAGTTGTCCCCGGTCTTGGGCCTCCGACGGCGGCGGCGCCTTCTTTTGGGTTTATCCGAACTATCGGTTGGAGCGGAACCCGTCTCCGATTTCTCCTTAGTTTCCATTTCGTTCAGGTTGTCGTCGGATTCCTGGGGCTTGTTCTCTTCCGAGGTTTCCACCGTGATTTCTTCCGGTTTCGTTTCTAGGGATTGAGCATGCTCTCCCTCGGATGGTTTTCCTCTTGCTGGCCCGCGCCAGGCGGGGTTCAGATTCTTATACTCCTCGAGACTAATCTCGAACATGTTGGATTCCGACAGCAGAGTGACCGTCTCTTTAATAATGTTGACTCCGGTAACCTTCCCATGTTTGTCTTCGTAACGTGTAGTGGCACCCAATTTTGGAAACCGCTTTTTGGCATCGATGTAAGTGTCATGCTCGTATTTGAGACAACAGAGAAGACGCCCGCAACAACCGCTGATCTTACTCGGGTTGAGGGCAAGAAACTGGTCCTTGGCCATCCGGATGGTGATGGGATCAAAACCTTTCAGGAATCGGCTGCAACAGAGTTCCTGGCCGCATAGGCCATACCCTCCAGCAACACCGGCGGCATCACGAACACCGATTTGGCGCATCTCAATTCGGGCATGAAACTCATGAGCAAGGTCTTTGACCAAGTCTCTGAAATCGATTCGGTTTTCCGAAGTGAAATGGAACTTCATTTTATTGGATCGCTGGTAGTATTGTGCCTGAACCAGCTTAATATCGAGATCCCGTTCGCGAACTTTAGCGTAGGCTATCTTGATCGCTTCTGGCTCGCGTTCACCCCGAAGTTTGAGAGTCTTTTCTATCTCTTCTGCATTGGGTTGACCTGTGACTTCGGAGAGTTCCACATCCTCCCATTCGAGTGGCAGCGCCACGGGTTTGGCGGTGACTGTCCCGAGGTCTTCTTCGTCCTCATCGTGAACCACCACCCAGTCGCCTATTGAAACATCATACTCATCGGGTAGAAAATAACGCTGGGGTTTTCTTCCCTCGCGCAACCGTACTTGAACCAATCTATCTTCCATGAGGGCGCTTTTAAACGACTTTCGAAAACCAGCTCATGGTTTTCTCGAGTCCTTCTCTCAGTTGGACTTTGGGTTCCCAACCGAGGAGTTCCTTTGCAAGTGTGATGTCGGGTTGGCGAACTTTTGGATCGTCTTCGGGGAGATCTTTGTGCTCCACATTCAGATCCAATCCGCCCAGCTCGCTGATGATTTCCGCGAGTTCCATTACCGTGAATTCGTTCGGGTTTCCGATATTGACCGGCCCTGAATAGTCGCTTTCCGCCAGACGGAGGATACCATCGACCAAATCGGTGACAAAGCAGAAAGATCGTGTCTGTTTCCCATCTCCAAAAACAGTGAGCGGTTCTTTACGCAAGGCCTGAGAAATAAACGCGGGGACCACCCGACCATCCTCTAATCGCATCCGAGGACCGTAGGTGTTAAAAATCCTGACGATTCGTGTTTCGACTCCATGATAACGGTTGTAAGCCATGGTCATCGCCTCGGAAAACCTTTTCGCTTCATCATACACACCGCGGGGTCCAACCGGGTTCACATGCCCCCAATAATCTTCCTTCTGAGGATGGACCTGCGGATCACCATAAACCTCCGATGTGGAGGCGATCAACATTCGAGCCCCTTTGGCTTTGGCCAATCCAAGCGCGTTGTGAGTTCCCAACGATCCTACTTTGAGGGTCTGGATCGGGAGTTGGAGATAATCGATCGGACTGGCTGGCGATGCAAAATGTAGGATGAGATCGACATCTCCATCCACATTGATGTAATTCGAGATGTCGGTCCTGATGAGTGTCAGATCATCCTGGGGCAAATGGGTGAGATTGTCCGGATTCCCAGTAATGAAATTATCCAATACAACAACCTCATCACCCCTGGAAAGGAGGTCCTCCGCGAGATGGGAACCGAGAAATCCGGCTCCTCCGGTAATGACCACACGTCGATTTCCCATACGACCTCTTCACCCGTGTTTCTTTCTTTTTGTAAGTTGCCTCAATTACGGCAATTAGGGTAAACAGGCTAAGGAAGGGTGGACCTGAAGTCAACCGAGAGACCCTTCTTCGCAGTGGGAGGATTGGAATGCCTATCCGGCCTCGATAGGATTGGAGATGGCAGTCCGCCCGGAGAATAGAAGGTGATGAGAAAGATTTTTTTGGGTCTCTTAGTGACCATCGAGTTCTCTTCAAGCTCCCTGGCCGCCACTCTCCCACTGCCGAGGAACGGATCGCTCTATATTGTCGCCCACCGAGGGGCGCACCAAGGGATTCCAGAGAATACGCTGGCGGCCTATCAGAGAGCGATCGATCTGGGATGCGATTTTGTCGAGGTCGATCTCAGAACGACTCTTGATGGAGAAATAGTCAGCATTCACAACTCGACCGTAGATGCCTACTGCATCGATGGGACCACCGGCGAAGTCTCGGAGTTCACCTTGAAGGAACTTCAGGCCTTGGACATCGGCAGCCGAATCGGCGCCGAATGGAAGGATGAGCAGATCCCGAGTCTGCGAGAAATTCTATCGATCTGTCAGAACAAGATTGGACTTTACATTGATCTGAAGAGGGCTGAGATCGAACCGGTCGTTGCCCTCCTCAGAGAGTTTGACATGGCTGACCATGCATTGTGGTACGCATCCTTCGAGGAACTCGACCGCCTTGGTGAGATTTGTCCCGAGTGTATCCCCATGCCAGACCCTGGTCCCGAAGAAGAGTTGGAGAAGTGCCTGGCCGAACTCAACCCGAAAGTATTGGCTCCCGTATATCGCTCCTACTCAAAAGGATTTATCGACCGAATCCATGAGGTCGACGCCATTGTCATTATCGATGACCGAGGAAAGGAGTCATGGGACTCCATCCTCGAACTCGGGTTCGATGGAATCCAGACAGACTTTCCCGAAGAATTGATGAAACACTTAAAGGAATGGAAACGCAAAGAATAGAACTTCTTATCAATCTCGGAATTGGTCCAATTTCAGGATTTCTTCCTGGGTTAACCTTCTTGGCTTCATTTTCTCCCCATCGACAAAGGCCGCGGTTTGATGAGCGTGCGCAGCCAGTTCTCCCTCTTGGTTGAAGATTTCAAAATCCAAATAGATTCGCACCTTCGAGGGTTTTGAGACCCACCCTTCGATCCTGACACTTTCTCCGAGGAAGAGAGGGCGCTTATAGTAAATCTCCGTGTGCACCAGGACTGGGAAAGTCCCGCTCTCAACGAGTTCGGCAATGGGAAACCCCACTGCTTCAAGGAGTTTCGTCCGACCTTCCTCCAGCCAGCGGATATAGACCGCATTATTCACGTGCCCCGCAAAATCAATGTCGAAGGTATAAACAGTCTCTTCGTAGGTGAGTTTGGCCATTTAAGATCCTTTTATCCCCACCATGATCAGCCTCGGGCTGGTGATCGAGATCGGTTGATCGGGGAAGTTTCCATAGGCTCCCGTGATTTCGAAACCGACCTCCACCATCATCCGAACGATTTCATGCAGACTGTAGAGGCGAATCTGGTATTCCGATTCGCGCACTTCTTCCTTGGAGACAAGAACGTTCCGCGTCGTGGCAATACTGGTAACCGGACTCAGTTTGGTCTCCTCGAGGATGTATTCATCATCGCGCTGCCACCAATTTCGAATGGCGAACGGGTGCTGGATAAGAAAATCCCGGTTAGCCACATCCAGAATGAACTGCCCGCCCGGTTTGAGGGCGAGGTGGATCGAGTCGAGAATTCTTTGGTTGTCGGAATCATTCAGGCAATAGCCGAACGAGGTGAAGAGACAAATCGCGGCATCGAAACAGTTCCTCGCAACAGGATCCCTCAGGTCGGCGCGCACCCATTGGGGGGAAGGGGGCCCTTCTTCCTTCTTCAGCCCTTCAGTCCGGGCCATCTGAATCATGAGTTGAGATTGGTCGACACCGGTGACTCTCCACCCCATATCAGAAAGCGGGAAGGCATGACGACCATGACCGCAACAGGCATCGAGGAGGGATCTCCCCTTCGGTGCCCCAAGAACATTTTGCACAAGTTCCATTTCCTCTTGAGTGTCCCGATAGGGACGGTCTCGGTGGAATGGGAGATAACTGTCCTCAAAGTAGTCCTGCCACCATTCTTTCTCTTTCATCGAAATCCCTCCCTCGGGCGAGTATATCCCCCATTTCACAAGGGTTTGAGGGGGAGGTGTCTTCACAACAGAGGGTCAAATCACTATGGTTCCGCGATCTTAGGATCTGTCCAGCAATGACTCCGGCTACTCTCAATTCGTCATACCCGCGAAAGCGGGTATCCAGGGCCTCGACCTAAGCAGTGGAATCCCGCCTCCGCGGGAATGACGGAGTTGAAAAAGTGTGGCTTTGCCATCCGACAGATTCTCAGGTCCTATTCCCTGAAGGAGATTTTCGAATGCACCCGTTTCGGACACACAATTGCGGACAACTCGGTAGGGAAGAAGTCGGCCAGTCGGTCAAACTTTCGGGTTGGGTCCACCGGAAAAGGGACCATGGCGGAGTCTTGTTTTATGACCTCCGAGATCATTACGGAATCACACAAGTAGTGATCAATCCTGATAAAGACTTCTTCGATCTTGCCGAACACCTTCGAAACGAAAGCGTGGTGACCATCGTGGGCGGCGTCGTCGCTCGGACCGAGGAGACCCTCAATCCCGACCTTTCCACCGGTGAAATCGAGATCGACTGCCAGGAGTTTCATGTGGAGTCCGAGGCCGATCAGCTTCCCTTCCCTGTCAACCAGGAATTGGAATACCCAGAGGAAGTCCGTCTCGAAAACCGTTTCCTCGATCTTCGGAAAGAACGCCTCCACAAAAACCTTCTGCTACGTTCACAGGTCGCGCAGCTGACTCGCAAACATATGACCGAGCGTGGATTTACCGAGTACCACACACCCATCCTGACCAGTTCCTCTCCTGAAGGAGCTCGCGATTACCTTGTTCCAAGCCGCGTTTACCCGGGCCATTTCTACGCGCTCCCCCAAGCACCGCAGCAATTCAAACAGCTGCTGATGGTTGCGGGATTTGACAAGTATTTTCAGATCGCGCCTTGCTTCCGGGATGAGGACTCACGAGCGGATCGTAGCCCGGGCGAGTTTTACCAGATCGATGTCGAGATGTCGTTTGCCACCCAAGAGGATCTGTTTCATGAAATCGAGCTCCTCACCGTCCGCCTCTTCAAAGAGCTTTCGGATAAGGAAATCAACGCCGAAGTCTTTCCGCACATTCCCTATCTCGAATCGATGGAG
>JAJDBZ010000278.1 GCA_029261095.1 Candidatus Omnitrophota bacterium
TAAGTCGCCTAACCAACTCACTCTTGTGCCGAGATAAATCCGAAATCTTGGGACCGGACTCGTAGTCCGTGAAATTGATTGATGTCACCCAGTGGGTGCGAACCCCATCGGGAATTACTCATTGTCGAAGTGATTCAAATCCCATCTGACTAAAGCTCAGCCAGCAGGTCAGTAGTGAACCCGCATATCCAGTCCCGCATGGGATGGCTTCCATTTGCCACGCAGTTCGAAAGGGCGGACACAACGGAAGGAGTCTCCCTAAACGGAGTATTGGGTATGAAGCCGGGCTAGCGAGAACGCAGGCCGCGTGATTGAGCCCCGAAATTTGTATAGTCGTGGACCGTAAGGATAGCCTGGACACGAAGCGTCCGGGTCAAAGTCGACAGTGTGAGCGCACTGGAAGACAGAAGTCCTGAAGGCGCTAAAGCTGAGAGTAAGACGTGTGGCGCATCGCAGCAACGGCAAGCCAACAGGACACCACCGTGGTCCTAGAGCGGGGCATGCGTTCGAAGGGGTGACTCGGGAACTCGGGAGAGCCGGTTGTCTCCGAGCTGAATTAGTAAATGCGGTTTACGGACACCAATCTGGGCAAACCAGAAAAGTCCCGGCGCAGCGAAATGGTCACAATTCCGCCATCGCTGCGAGCCCCGCAGGGGAACACAAACAAAGAGAGTTGCAGCATCGGTATCGGGGAGCAAGTGTAAAAGCGAGCGACCTGAGAAGGGCTTCCGGCAGTCGTAGTTTTGCATATTACCTTGAAGGCGGGGAAGTACGTCCTAAGCGACCCGCTGGAGGAAAGGCAAAACCGGGCATCTCGCTGCTTTGGAAAGAACGACGAGAGGAATCATGAGTCCGCAAACCGTCTCATCAAAAATCCAACGCATTGCAGAGTGGGTAGTCCAATATCGAGCGGAAGGCATTCAGGGCCTTGCACATCTGATAGACGTTCCCTTTCTGGAAGAGGCATACCACCGGGTAAACCCGAAGAGCGCCCCTGGCGTCGATGGCGTCACGTGGCAATCCTACGGCGAAAACCTGGCGGACAACCTCGCCGACCTGCACCAGCGGCTCAAAACCATGCGCTACAAAGCGCAACCGGTAAAACGAGTCTGGCTGGAAAAGGACGACGGAAAGAAACGTCCCATCGGGATGCGAGCCCTGGAAGACAAGATTGCTGAGCGAGCCGTGGTCATGGTGCTTGAACCCATCTACGAAAGTCTGTTTTATGATTTTTCGTATGGGTTTCGGCCGGGCCGCAGCGCGCATCATACACTGCATCAGCTTCGAGAGCAGTGCATACACAATCGGGTTCGCTGGATACTGGACGCAGATATAAGTGGTTGCTTCGACAACATTGACCATGACCTCCTGTTGGATTTCCTGGGATACATGGTCAAAGACAAAAACATCCTGCGGCTCATCGGGAAATGGCTGAACAGCGGAGTCCTCGAAGAATTAGTTTTTACTAATCCGGAAATAGATAGGCACTCCGCAAGGTTCGGTTATCAGCCCGATGCTGGCCAATGTGTTTTTGCATTATGTGCTGGACGACTGGTTCGTCCGTGACGTCCAGCCCCGGATGAAAGGGCGCACCTTCCTCATTCGATTCGCCGACGATTTTGTCATCGGCTTCGAGCTTGAAGAAGACGCCCACAAAGTCATGGAAGTCCTGCCGAAACGGTTCAACCGTTTCAAACTGACCCTCCATCCGGAGAAGACTCGTCTGGTAGCGTTCCAGCCCCCCAACGGCCAGAACGCCAGGGAAGGAGAAACCTTCGACTTCCTGAGCTTCACCCATTACTGGGCGAAGAGCCGACGAGGATACTGGGTCATCAAGCGACAGACAGCCGGCAAACGCCTGCGCAAGGCCAAGCGCGTCCTGTGGGAATGGAGTCGAAATAATCGCCACGAACCCGCACGGGATCTGGTGAAGACCCTCGCCGCCAAACTCCGGGGCCACTACCAGTACTTTGGTGTCCGCTCGAATTATCGAGCCATGGAAAACCTGTACAACCACGCCATGCACTCGGTGCATTACTGGCTCTGTCGCCGCAGCCAGAAAAGTTACATCAAATGGGACAGTTACGTCCTCTGGTGGAACGGCTGGCATTTTCCACGCCCCAGAATCATCCACCAAATCTGAAGAGTATTAACATGCACCATACCACCCGCAGGACAGCACAGAGATGCGGCCAAGGCAGAAGTGCCGAACGCCTCGCCAAGACTAAAACCCTTGACGACCGAGGAACCGGATGAGTTAATTGCTCACGTCCGGCTCTGTGGGGGCTCCAGGGGAGCAATCCCCTGGTTCTACCCGGCGACAGAACTTGCACGAATACCGTGAATGGACGTCTTCAGCCGTTATGATTTTCTCTTTAACTTTTCATTTGGCAGGCGCTCGTGCAAGTCTGTCAGCTTAGACGTTAGCCAGAGGGAATACGCTGTGGAATCGCGACTGCCAACTCCTGTTTCTCTCAAGATCGTCGCAGGACTCTTTATCTTTGGCGGCGTTTGTTCGGCCATCGAAGTCGTAGTGTCTTTAATGCACGCCCACCTCAACATCAACTTCGGCGTTTTGGGTTTATACATTGGGCCAGGTCT
>JAJDBZ010000279.1 GCA_029261095.1 Candidatus Omnitrophota bacterium
AGGGATTACCAAATGGTTGGTGCGGAAAGCAGCTGAGCGGGGACGCACACGGTTACCCCAGAGGGTGTTAGAGGGTAAGAAACAGGGATTCGCTATCCCGGTCCATAAATGGATTTCCCATGATTTGAGAGGACTTTTCCAAGACTTGTGCCTCGCCAAAGATGCAAGAATTGGCGGACTGATGGATCTTGTTGTCCTCCGACGTTATTATGAAGCACACCGGACGGGAGAAGTTCGCCTCGGGCACCAAATGTGGGCACTACTAATACTGGAAATCTGGCTGCAGCAAACCAGAACAGTCGTTGGACATGGCGAGTAAAGTGTTGAAATCTAGAGGAAGTTTTTGGCTGAAACTTATGGGAGGGGCATGGACCCTCATCCTGATGGCTATCCTTCTCGCTTCGTTCTTCCCTGTTTTAGGTCAAAAGCAAATGGAAGAAGAAGGAGTTTACTGCAACCACAATCTCGAAATCATTTTTGCCGCGAAAACAATGCTCGCGGAAGATCTCAATGTCTTCTCGGATCGATCACCTGAACGGATTTTGAAAGAGATAACTCCGGGGGATCTGAAACAGTACTTGGAGGACTTGGCAGAAGGCCGAGATTTGAATTGTCCCTCGGGAGGGGTTTATACCATCCGTCCATTGGTCGATGCATATGGAGAAGTGGTCGCCCCGATTTGTGATTATGAGGAGAAGGACAATGACAGCGATGGGAACTCGAACGGGGTGGAGGGTTACCATATCCATCGCCAATCTTACCTGCGGGATGTACAAACTGGCCGATATTATCGAGACCCCGCATTTAGCTTTTCGGAGTGAACCGGGGGGGAGAAGACTCTGCGAATATTAATGCTCCACCCCCATGATGTCCGCTATTACCCCTGGACGATCCGAATCGTTAAATTGGCGGAAGAATTGGCCAATCGTGGTCACGAAATCCGTGTGGCTTTCATCGAACACAAACGAGCGGAAGAACCCGATTTTCCTAAGATTCGTGAAATCCCCGAAGGACCTGTCGAATACATTGCTCTTCGGTCTCGTGACAAACAGACCCACAAGAACATCCGAGAAGTGATCGACTTAGCTCGGGATGTGGATTTGATTCACTTCCAGAAATGTTTTGCTTCAACCTTCATCCCCGCTTTATGGGCGTCTTGGGTTCATAAGAAACCCTTACATTACGATTGGGATGATAACGAAACATTAATCCTCCGTGAGATCACCGGGCTGCCCATCGGTTTTAGCTCGCAAGCGCGCTTTTTCGAAAAGAGAGTTCCCGATTATGTGGACACCATTTCGGTGGCGAGCGATGGACTGTGGGAAGTCTGTCGTGGGTTCGACTTCCCCGAAGACCGGATGGTGAAAGTGCCTGTAGGCGCCGACCTCGAGGCGTTTCATCCGGACATGGATCCATCCTGGGTTCGAGAGTCTCAACCACTCTGCCTGGGTGACTGTCCGATTGTCACCTACCTCGGACAACTAGAGGGCGCCGCCTACGCGTCGTTGTTTGTCCAGGCATGCCACCTTCTTACGGATCGGTTCCCGAACGCAAAATGGCTGTTGGTGGGAGGGGGAGCGATGCTCGAAGAGCTGGAGGAGATGGCCCTCAAACTCGATCTGATGGGCAAAATGGTGTTTACGGACTACCTCCCGGGCAATCAGGTTCCTTCTATTCTAGCTGGCACGGATGTCACGGTGGCCTGCTTTTCCGATGAGGCGTTCGTCCGATGTAAGAGTCCCTTGAAGGTCGCGGAATACTTAGCCTCGGGTAAAGCCATTGTAGCCTCTAATGTGGGAGAGGTTCCTTGGATGACGGGGGGAGAAGCGGTCTTGGTTGAACCGGGCAGCGCAGAGGCTCTTGCAGAGGGGATCGCTCAACTTCTGGAGAACCCAGACAGGAGAAAGGCGCTGGAACAAGGCGCGAGGAGGAGAGCCGAGACCGAAATCAATTGGGCCAAGAGCGCCGAAAAACTTGAATCGGCATACTTTTTGGCGACTAAAGGTCATGGACAATAGGAGGCCTCGATCTAGGGATGATTCGCAATCTGAAACGTGAAGATGAGGACCAGGTCACTCGTCTATTGAAAGACAATCCATACAAACAGGACCAGATCAGGTTCCAGAGGCTGAACGCCGAAAACCTGGTAGAATTTCACAAACAAAGGATAATCGGCCGGATCAACGATCTAGAGAAGCCAATCATTGCTATCGAGGAATCAGGTAAATTTGGCTTATGTGGCTTTGAGATATCAAAAAATCATTCAGACTTTTTCCATAAACTTGTTTTTTCTGTCTCACCTGTGTTAACATACAATTTGGAGGCGGAGCAGAAAGAGGCCCTTTTGGAAGAAGTCATACGGGCCTCCCTTTCCATTCAAGCGCAAATCCTTTGGTTCCAGTTCTCCGAGGAGGAATCCGACTGGAATTCGATCATCGCCCAAAGGGATGGCGCGTATTGTGGAACTGATCTCCGTCTATCGCTTCGACTGAAAGGGCCGAACTCGGATTCCCCAAAAGGGATTCGGTTGGCAAGGGAAGAAGATTTGAAGAGTCTTAGGTCCATCGCAACGAAGGGTCACCAGCATAGCCATTTTTTCCGTGATCCATTCCTGGATGCTGAGGCAAAGAAACGCCTTTTTCCCGAGTACCTGGAGAGTTCCTTCGGGAGATCTTCACGAATCTTATGGGTGGCGGAAGACGATGGCGGTGAACCCTTAGGGTTCTCACTCTTAATCCTTCCCGAAAACCAGGAGTCGGTCCTGGGTCGGTCCGTAGGAATCGTCGATTTCATAGTCGTCGCCCCCGAAGCGCAGGGGCATGGGGTGGGTCAACTTCTTTTGGAGAAGTCCCACCAGACCTTTTTGGAGAGGGGCTACGAATACGTGGAATTGAAAACCATGCTAGACAATCGAGGAGCGGTCAATTTCTACCAGCGAAATGGGTACCGCTTGTTGTCTTCAGAAGTTCGTTTCAGCTTGGGAATAGGAGAGAACTAGATGCTACTAGCAAAGCATGTGGATCCCACAAGCCTCTATGAGATCCGGCCGGCATTACCCTCAAGTCCAGAAAGTCCCAAGGTTCTCATTGTCGATGACGAAGAAGACATACGAAAAATCCTGGAAATGGCATTAACGACCATTTCGGGATATGTGGTGGACACTGCCAAAGATGGCCGCGATGCACTGCAGAGGATGCGTGGTAAACGGTACGATGTGGTCATAACGGATCTCCAAATGCCGGAGATGGATGGAACGCGGCTGTTGGATATCGCGCGAAACGAGTTTCCAGACATACCGATCATAGTCATCACTGGATTCGCGCGTCTCGAGACGGCTGTGGAAGCACTCCAGTTGGGCGCTTCAAACTTTATTACTAAACCTTTCCGGATCCCCGAGATCCGCGATGTCATCGAGAAAGCGGTCCAACGCAAAAGAGATCGTGAGATTCCGAGACGTATCCTGCCTTGTTTAGTCGAGGAACATCTGATTTTTCATATTCCTCCTTCTATCGAATCGAAATCAGGAGTGATTCATTACCTGACCGAGAAGTTGGTGGGAGCGGGAATCTGCGATGAATCTGGAAAGTATTTTGTTTCTGTGTCGTTGGACGAAGCACTCACGAATTCCCTATTCTATGGGTGCCTGGAAGTCTCCTCAGACCTGCGTGAGACCGAATCGGGCACCGAGGAGTTTAACCGGATAGTCCAAGAACGGATGCAGGACCCCAGTTACGAAGAACGTGCCATTACAATTGAGATGAATCTGTCTCCGGAAGAAGTCGTGTACCGAATCACCGACCCGGGGTCTGGTTTTGAGACTCCGGATTTATCGCAGTCGCTTCCCGAACCCTCCGATTTATCACGTCTTCATGGGAGAGGACTCCTACTCATGACCTGCTTTATGGATGAAGTTCATTACAACGAGACGGGAAATCAGATTACGTTAATTAAGAAGAGAGCCGATCAGGAAGCGAGTGAGGAAATCGGTAATCTTGAAATAGGATGAGAATCAGGGGCGACGACTGATCGAGAAATCAGAACAGTCCCTTTTCCGCGATATAATTGAGTACGCCGCGAACTGAGGTGATGCCCACCAAGTTTTCGCCCTCTAGAATAGGGACGTGTCGGAACCCGGAATCTGACATCTTGTTTAATATGGCTCCGAGCTTTTCTTGAGATTGCATGACCAATGGTTCTCTCGTCATCACTTCCGAAATGGGTGTGACAGAAATGTTTATCTTCTGAGCAGCAACCCGCTTCAGCGCATCTCGCTCGGTAAAAATTCCCAGCAGTCGACCACTTCCATCGACAACGCATACAGCGCCATGCCTGCGCGCGTTCATTTTTTTCACTACAGATTCAATCGATTGGTTGGAGGCTACCGTAACGGGAGGAGGAGGTTCAAGTTTTGAAATCTGATCATAGAGAATGGAAGCATGAAGAGTCGAGGTCGGGCGATCTGGTTCTAGGTCCAAATCCTGGAGATCCATTCCACAATTCTCACAAATATCAGAACCCGGGAGCACTTCCATTCCGCAGGTGGGACATTGTGGTGAGGGGTGGATAGAGTCGAGGTTCATTGTCAGGTCACCGTCCAGGTATCGCCGCTGTGAAGCAGCTTTTCCAGATTCCCCTTCCCTTCTTTCTCTTGAGCTTGACGACTCTGGTCCTGGCAAAGATCGCTGTATTCCGGCTTTTCGACATTCCGGAAGACACCGACCGGGACTGGGAAATTCGGATAGTTTAAACGGGTCAGGAGGTAGGCGAGAGTCGGTTCTGGAGAGGTCTCTTCATGAATGAGTAGGTCCTCGACCGAGTGGTTCTCTCCCACCTCCACAATCTCGGGGGTCATACCCCGGAGGGCAATCCCTTTCTCCTTGTCTTTTCCAAATCTCATGGGCTGACCATCCTCCAGGTAGAGGACATGGTCGGACCGCTTAGACCGCTCGGTAAAATCGGTGAATGCTCCGTCATTAAAAATGTTGCAGTTCTGGTAGACCTCGACAAAAGAAATCCCTCGATGGTTGGCGGCCCGCTCGAGAATCTCTCCAAGGTGCTTGGTATCGATATCGATCGACCGAGCGACGAAGGTGGCCTCTGAGGCAATGGCGACACAAAGGGGATTGATCGAATTATCGACGGAGCCATACGGAGTTGATTTGGTCTTCTTCCCCATCTCCGAAGTGGGAGAAAACTGTCCCTTGGTCAATCCATAAATTCGATTATTAAAAAGCACAATTGTTAGATCAACGTTTCTGCGGATGCAGTGGATCAGGTGGTTCCCGCCAATCGAAAGACCGTCGCCATCACCGGTGATGACGAACACTTTGAGATCTGGGTTTGCGAGTTTAATCCCGGTGGCGACTGCGGGGGCCCTTCCATGAATGGTGTGAAACCCAAACGTGTTCATGTAATACGGAAACCGGCTTGAGCATCCAATCCCGGAGACGAAAACGAATTTTTCCCGAGGAATTCCCAAATTCGGAACCATCTTCTGCATTTGCGCGAGAATGGCGTAATCGCCGCAACCCGGACACCACCTGACCTCCTGATCGGAGACGAAGTCTTTTCTGTTCAGATTGATTTCCAAAGTGCCGGTATCGTTTTTCGCTGTCATTTCACAAAACCTTTTCCGTAGATTAGTCAGTTTCTTCTTTTTTCGATCCCTGGTTCAAAGATGGCTCTCCACCTGCTGTGAGATCTCTCGAATGGTAAACGGTTTGCCTCGGACCTGGTTGATGCTAATGGCATCGATCAAGTAGGTCGACCTTAACAGAGTCCAAAGTTGACCCATATTGATCTCGGCTACAAAAACCTTTTTAAACCGAGAGAAAATATCTTTCAGATCGGGAGGAAGGGGATTGATGTGCCGAATCTGAATCGAGGAGACCGATAATCCCTTGGCACGGAGCAACTCAGTCGCTGAGGTAATAGCGCCATGGGTTCCACCCCAACCTACGATCAGTGCATCCCCTTCTGGTTCGCCATAAATCTCCGTGGGAGGAATATCCTGAGTAATCTGAGCCACCTTCTTGGCCCTGAGCCTGACCATGTAATCGTGGTTCTGAGGGTCATACGAGACATTCCCAGTGATGTCCTGTTTTTCGAGACCCCCAATTCGATGCTCAAGTTGAGGCGTTCCGGGAACTGCCCAAGGTCGGGCTAAGGTTTCTTTATCCCTTGAATAGGGTTGAAAGTTTTCCGGATCGGTCGCATTCGGGAAACAAAGGTCAGGAATATCATTGATTTCTGGAATCATCCAGGGTTCGGACCCATTGGCCAAATACCCATCGCTTAGAATCAGGACGGGTGTCATGTATCTCATGGCAATCCGAAAAGCTTCGATGGCGATCCAAAAGCAATCGCCCGGAGTTCCTGGAGCGAGAACGGGAACAGGACACTCGCCGTTGCGCCCATAAACCGCTTGGAAGAGGTCACTCTGCTCGGTTTTGGTGGGCAGCCCGGTGCTCGGCCCCCCGCGTTGGATGTTCACAATAACAAGAGGGAGCTCGGTCATGACCGCAAGGCCTATAAACTCGGACTTCAGGGCGATACCCGGTCCGCTGGTCCCGGTTAATGCGAGGTCTCCTGCAAACGATGCACCCAGTGCGGCTCCGATTGCCGCAATTTCATCTTCGGCTTGAAAGGTTTTAACGCCGAACTTTTTATAGCGCGCCAATTCATGGAGGATGTCGCTAGCCGGAGTGATCGGATAACTCCCATAAAAAAGTTCGCGGCCCGATTTCTCCATGGCAGTCACTGCACCCAGAGCGATTGCTTGGTTACCGGTGACGTTCCGGTACTTCCCGGGGGCAAGATTCGCTTTCCGGATAGAGTAGTGAGTGGTGAATATTTCCGTGGTTTCCGCGTAATAGTATCCCGCTTTGAGGGCCGCGACATTTGCCTCGACAATGGAGGGATTCCGTTCAAACTTAGATTTGATCCAGTTCACCGTATGATCGAATGGACGGTCGTACATCCAATACACGATGCCCAAGGCGAAAAAGTTCTTGCACCTTTGGCCTTGTTTTCTATCCAGACCGCTTGCCTTGATGGCCTCCAAAGTGAGACTTGTAAGAGGAGTTTTTAAAACTCGGAAACTTTCCAAACTCCCATTCTCAAGTGGGTTTTCGGTGTACCCGGCTTTGTCCAAGTTGGTCGCCTGGAAACTATCCTCATTGACGATGATCGTTCCACCCTCGACTAAGTCTCCCACATTGACCTTGAGAGCGGCGGGGTTCATCGCGATAAGGACATCGGGTTGGTCGCCAGGAGTGCGGATTTCATGCGATCCAAAATTGATCTGGAACCCACTGACCCCGGGTAGCGATCCCGCAGGTGCACGAATTTCGGCAGGGAAATCCGGTAGGGTGCTAATGTCGTTCCCAAAGACCGCGCTGGTATTGGTAAATTGGGTTCCCGTAAGCTGCATACCGTCACCGGAATCTCCGGCAAAACGGATGACCGCAGAACCGATTTCCACGGAAGGTTTGTGAGTCTCCACTGTTGCAGCGGAGGTTTCTGTTTCAGTCGACAATTTATTCCTCCATCAAGATAAGGGCGATTTAGGCACCCTCTTTCGTAGCCATCTTCTGGTCGAGCCGGGGGGGAAGGTTGAAAACCTCGGCGGGGAAATGTTCCGAGATGTAATCGATGATGTTTTTCGCGGAGATGATCCCTAGAATGCGCCGATCCACATCGACCAAGGGTACATGACGATGTCCCCCGGAGGTCATGACCTTGATCGCTTTATCAAGCGTCTCGTCCGGATTCAATGTCTTCAACTCGGTCGACATGATAACCGATGCAGGCTCATCTTCCGAAAGTTTCTTTTCAATTACTTTGCAGAGGATATCCCTCTCACTCACTAAGCCATGTAAGTATCCGTTCTTCTCCACGAGGAGGCATCCTCGGTTTCCATCGGCTAGTAGGTGCGTGAGTTTGGAAATAGGTGTGTCTTCACTAATGACAATGGGGGCAGAGAGTGGAAGGTGCCTGATGGGTTCTTCGCGCAGGCGTTTTGTTAGTTCCATTGTCTTTCTCAAGTAGCCAAGAGATTCCACCTTTCAATTATTGGTATTTTGCATGATTTCTGGAAATGTTGGAAGACCTTTTGCGAGGCCCCGTCTTGAAACCCGGATAGAGGATGTTGCCTTTTCTGTTTTGAAATTCATTCGAGAACCTTTTTTACTGCCTCGAGCACTCGATCTGGTTGGAAAGGTTTCACGACAAAATCTTTGGCCCCCGCGAGGATTGCATCCTTCACCATCGTTTCTTGACCGAGCGCGCTGACCATGACGACTCTCGCGTTCGGGTTCATCTTCATGATCTGGCGGACGGCTTGGATCCCGTCCATCTCTGGGAGGGTAATATCCATGGTAACCACATCGGGTTTGAATTCACCGTATTTTTCTATGGCGATCTCGCCGTTTTCGGCCTCTTCCACTTCGTATCCGGCCGGTTCTAAAACGTTTCTGAGGGTGACCCTCATGAACGCGGCATCGTCGACGATCAGTGCTCGTGGCATACTGTTTCCCTCTGATTGCCCCACTTTAGTCTCTGCTATTTCCTTTTCCTTCTAAAACAGGCTGAATGATGCCCAAACGGTATGAAATATCGGAAAACGCGATATTGCAAATAATCTTATCCAATTCCCGACGCCGTTGCAAGTAGGTTACATTATCTAGATCGGAGGGTGTTCAAAACCAAATCACGCTTATTCCGTCGGAATCTCTCGAAGCCCCAAGGGTTCATTTTGAAGAGTCCGTATTTCTTCAATGTTCCTCGAGGGGGGGGAGCCAAATCCCTGCTTGGGGATGACTCTCCGACTCGCTCCTGCTGGAAGCCTGAAGGCATTCTCGTCCACGTGTTGGTTGATCTGTGTCCCATTCAGGTAAATGGTGGTGGATTCCTCAAGATCGAGAGACTGAAGAACCGCTTTTAGGGGTTCCATATCGGATTGTTTGACCCACAGTTCCCAGTTCCAATTCGTCATTTCATTGCGAGTTTGGGAAGACCACCTTTTGAACAGTTCGGATTTTCTCTTGGGAGATGCGATCATTCGATAGACCGGGATTCCATTGAGACTCGTCTCATCGACATCGATGGAGTGCTCATCTTTGAATTTCTCGACATCGAAATCTCCGGAACCCACCAAGGTTCTAAAGACTTGGATCAGGAGGTTGGTCTCTTCCGTGCCCTCGGTGGTCAGGTCTTTCTCGGCATCGAAGTGACGGACGCGTCCCCCTTTCGCCAGATATCGACCGCTGGAGGGTGAGCGATGGGAGGAAGCTTCGGTACGGCCGGTAAGGGTCTCGTTGATTTTACTATCGGGAACGAGAGACGGATCTTCATACTCACCCACAAGGTCGTAATGGTAGGCGATCCGGCCATCATCAAAGAGCGTCAGGTGCCCAGCATATCTTTGGACTAATCCGTCGAGGTAACGGGACTCCTGTTGAACATCGGATTGGAAAGTGCGAATCCTGGCCATCGATTCGTCGAGGCGCTCGAAAAAATTCATCCGTGAAATCGCCTGTGCAGGCAATAACGGAAGACTGACCCATACGGTTATGAGGAGACAGCGCGCAACTTGCATGAAATACCGATAGCTCATCGAAACCCCCTACGGTTTGGTATCCAAAAATGGTTACCCTGGAAAAGGATCGGAGTTTCCCCAAACTCTGAAGGATCCCTTTATGGCTAATATACCTGAGTGGACGGAAAAAATCCCCCCCCTTGCGCAGGCTGACATTGGGTGTGGTTCATCAAGGGCGGTGGTAGTCCGACTTCCCTCCACTTTTTTCGATCAACCGTATACCCACAACTTCCATCTCTTTGTCGATCGCTTTGCACATGTCATAGAATGTAAGCGAGGCGACCGAGACCGCGGTTAATGCCTCCATTTCGACTCCGGTTTTCGCCTCACACCGGACGTATGACTCGAGCCGAAATACGGAATAGGCGCCATCCTCGGAATCCTCTTCGTTGATTTGAATGTCCACCTTCTCGAGTTGAAGGGTGTGACAGAGAGGAATCAATCGAGCCGTTTCTTTCGCGGCATTGATACCGGCGATTTTCGATACGGCAAAAACATCCCCCTTTTTCAGGGATCTTGCGCGTATGGCCTCGGCTGTTTCCTTTTTCATCTTGAGGATTGCTACAGCGCGGGCAACACGGGTGGTGATGTTCTTGTCTCCCACATCCACCATCTGTAGATCGCCTTCTGAAGTTACATGGGAAAGTTGGATGTCTTCGTTCATGGCTTTCTTCCAACCATCGTGACACCAAACAATCCGAATGCCAACCGTTGGATGGTGAAAATAAACGAAAGTTTCTTTGAAGGACCGCGACCCCGCATCCACATCATGCATTTTGCAACCAGTTTCTCTGGCCAAGGATTCCTCCGGACTTTGACATCCTCAAAAGTTGTGTCGGAATCCTCGAGCCGGACGAGGTTGAGACCACTGGCGAAGATTCGAGGGGAAACAAATCCGGCGTCCGAAATCGCACGGGTGTACTCGTAATGGGAAGGAGAGGATTCGATACCCTCTTCCTCGATAGCGATTCTTGCCATACGGCGTCTTTGGAATACCCCTAGGAGTGCAGATGACATCGGTTCGTGAGTTGCATACAAGACTCCGCCCGACCGTAGAATTTTGAAAACGGAGCGGAGCGTTCGAGTTAGATCGACAGAATGGTGAAGAGCTGCAAAGAAGACCACCAGATCGAAACTGTTTGGCTCGAAGGGAGGAAGGTCCCAATCGCCACGGATCATCTTGCCTCGGAGACGCGAATCCTGAACTGCCAATTGAATCTCAGGGCCAGACAGATCCATCGAAACGACAAGCGTTTGAGGAAAGATTCCGGAAAGCGCCAAAGCCTCTTTTCCGTCACCACTTCCAAGGACGAGGACTCGAGAGGGTTGGGACACCCATTGGGCTATCTCGGTTTTGAATCCACTCGCCAAAAACCGATCTCTTCCCCGTTCTCTTTGGGGATGCCTGGCTTCAACGAATGAGCGCTCGCTGTCCGATCTCAATTCAATTTTTTGATCCGGAGGTTCCGGAATTTTACCTCGTTGTGATGGTCTTGGAGACCGATGTACCCTGACAATGCGCGGTACCTCATAGCGTCCACCTCGTCATGAGTGAAATGGTGAGCCACTTCGCCGTTCCAGACGATTTTAACTTGGGGGCCCTCACAGTGGATTTCCACTTCGTTCCAGTCATTGGGGCGGATGTGGATACCATCCGGGGGTCTGACATCGTAGATACTCCCGGTGACATCGTTGGTGATCGGAACATCTTTGGGCTGGCCTCTCATCTGGAACTCGAACCCGATCCTGGAACATCGACCCACTAGGGGTGCGCGGATAAAGAAACCGCTATTGCCACCCTCCTCGATCCAATACTCGCCTCGAAAAACAAAGTCGTCGTAGGGCTCCCATGACCGTAGCCAACCTCCGCTGAATACATCGAGCTGAATCGATCCATCACGAACGACGAAGTCGCCGGGGGGAGCGATCGGCACCCAACCCGATAAGTCTTTCCCGTTAAACAATGAGACAAAACCTTCCTCTGCTTCCTTGGGATCAAGGGTTTGATTCATGTCCTTAGAGGGGGGTAGGGCATTCGTGGTTTCTTTTTGAAAATTGTCGACCATCGGCCGGAGAGATTTCAGGGTGGCATGAACCTGATCCAACGAGGAATCAATTTCGTTGAAGAGGAGGGCGAATCCGTATTGAGAAGACTCGCCAATACGGCGTGAACCGACTCGATAAACGGCTTCTTCCAGGTTGGCATCGGTCACATTCTCGGCCAAAGCAGTTTCAATCAGGGGGAAATCAAGAGAATTCACCCGTTCTTTCCCCTTTCCGAGGGTCTCGACTCTTCCCACCATGACATCTAAAGGGGTGCGATCGCTGAAGAGTTTGTCATTCACATCGTCGGACCCGCTTCCCGCAGCCAGAATCATCTTGGGGTAGTCTTCTTTGATCGATTGGGCAATGTGACGGGCAATGAAAGCTGGATCGGATGCGGGGTCTTGAGTTTTCCAATCGGGGTGATCGAGTTGGTCCGAAATCGCAAGAAGATACCAGCAATCGGAACCGATCTCTTCGATCAGGGTGTGGAGAGCGTCGGTATATGCCTCGGGGGAATCGAGTTGACATTCGATGGTGGGATCGAAGGCCAAGACAATGGGCAACATGTCAAATGAATTAGTGGCGATGATATCGTCTCGCAGTCGATTCACCTTTTCGTTGGGTATACTGCCACCATCGGTCGCGAAGAACCGTTCTCCGGGAACCTGACAGCGGAGGACCACAGCGGGGGAACCTGACAGCGGCCACTCTTTGATGAGGTCCGCCAATCCAGCGGATTCTTGCCGAGGAAACTCCACTCCGCGAATCCCTTTCATTTGTCGGTATTGGCCCCACAAGACCTCGTTGTTCTTCACAATGACCGCACCCGGATAAGACCAGGATTTGACACTTCCGCCCGAGAGAATGGGGATGGTAATAAACAGGATGATGAGACCGCGACTGATCATTTTCGGATGACCTCCCAATTAATCCAGATCCTTAAGTTTGATGTGTACGCAGAGCATGGTGATAGGCTTTCTCTAGATTGTCCACCGAGGTTGCCCATGTCCAATTCTGTTCGAAATGGGTGCGTGTCCTATACGAAACATTGGAATCGGTTTCCGTCCAATCCAGTAGTTTCTTGAGACCGATGATCCAATCCTGTTTATTGAGCCCCTCGATGAGGACACCGCAATCCCCAACCATTCTCGATACTTCGCCGACATTCGATCCAACCACCGGCACACCATGAGAAAGCGCCTCGACCACGACTAGGGGGGATTTACAGCGGCTCATTTTGTCGTCCTTGAGTGGAAATAGAAACGCGGTTGAAAGTGAGAGAATGGCCTGGGCCTCATCATGAGAAAGGTATCCGGTAAAGAGAGATTGGTTTGCGACACCGAGGTCCTGAGTCTCCTTCTCTAATGCGCCTCTCGCATCGCCATCCCCGATCAGAACCAGCATGAGTTCGGCCCGCTCTTGAAGCACCGCCGCGACTCCAGCCAGGACCTCGGCCGGGAAATCTTCGGCTTCCATCTGCCCTAGGAAGCTGATCACCTTCTTCCCCTGAAAGGTGTCTCGCCATTTCGCGATTGCGATTTCGTCGATGTCTTTCGCCTCCGACCCTACTGGTCCAAAAAAGATTGATGACTCTGGAAATTCATAGGATTGGCAGATTCTTTCAATCTCCTCGCTGGCGACTGACACCGAATCAGCCCAATTCAAGATTTCGTGCTCCCACTTGGAAACCAAACTAGCGACAGTTGTGGACCCTGTAAGACGGTGGGCAATACCTCCCTCACCACCCTCCAGGTCATCCCAATCGTAATGGAGGGGTCGCGGATTCGTTCGAAGAGCCCAGAGGACGGGGATGGCTATGTCCGGGTAGCACTTCCAAAGGTGGACAATTTCGGCCTCTCGGGTTTCCTCAGCAATGATCCTGATGTTTTCACGCATCGAAGAGGCATTTCGATCAAGGTCGAGCACTCGGACTCCTGGAGGGGCCTCGCTGCGGAGAGCGTTCATCAATTTTCTTCGTTCCATATGGGGAAACTGGATCAGAGTGACCTCGTACCCCCTCTCCGCGAGGGCCTTGGATTGGCGCCATATCCGTTCGGCACATCCAACATTAGCGAGGTCAAACCGTTGAACCATCAGGATTCTTTTCATCAAGGGAAGCATAGGTGAGGCCATCCCCAGTATTCAACAGTTCGCTCGGAACCTGGGAAAACTGAGGTTTGTCCTTGCATCGACCTTCCAATCGACTTTACAATTTAGGAAGACAAGTTTATGAGAGAGAATCTGCTCATTCGGAGCGAAAGATCGAGGGACCCGTCCGATGACCCGAAATAGAGTCTTCTTCCCCTTATTGCTTTTGACTGTAGTCTCGGCCAGCGGGTGGGCGGAGAATAAGATTCTGTATCTCACCAACGGAGACACAATCGAGGGAGAAATCGTTGGAGAGACCGATGAGCGAATCTCACTCCGGTTGGATAGTGGAGTCACCATTTCAATTAACCAAGATGAAGTAGATTCGGTGGAGACCGCAGAAAGCATCGCGGAGATGGAAGTTCTGCCCTTTCCCGGTATTGAGGAACCGATTCCGGATCTAAACCTAAGGAACGTGTTCGAGACGATTGATCCCACGCCGACCCCCATTCCCATCAAGCGTCTCGGTTCCTTGAAAATCAGAAAGAAGTTCCGGGTCAAAGAATATCGAGCTACATTGATTCCCAAAAGTTCCGGCAAACAGATAAGTGAGCCCGTCCGCGCTCTCCCGGTAATTCCGGAACAGGATGAGGAAGGTAACCGAAACTCCGGTGTCATCACCTACATGGAACCGGCGCCAAAGATTCGAGAGGGAGGGGCCGGTTGGGAAGTCTGCGAGATGGGCCAACTCCTAAATCCTGGAGATGAAATCGCCACCCTGGACGGACGCATCGAAATCACTACTCAGAAGGGAAACCTTATTCGATTGAACCCCAATTCCGAACTGGTGCTCGATCGAAATCGGAGCACCTTAAGAAAAGGAAAAACATGGGTCCAAAGCATTTCGCGAAACTCCGCCGCGATTAACTTTGGGAATGTCGGATTGAGACTCCAGCCCGGTGGTTTGATTCATGTCGAAACCCTCCGATCGGGTCACAAAATATCTGTCATTGAGGGCCAGATCCGATTAAACAACCAACCGGAAACTCCCCGACTTGTGAAGTCGCTTAAAGGGCCCATTTCCGTTTGGGTCGATGGGGCGAATGTGCTCACGACCGAAAAGGAGATCGAGTCGGTTATTTCCGCCAGATGGGAAGCATGGCAGAACCGGGTGCTTGAATCTGGGGAAAGTAACCAAGGATTTGGAGATGGCCTCCCGCTAGCGGGAGATTCCACTGATGAGAAATCGGAGAAATCGAAAGGGTTGTTAATCGAAGTAGCTTCGGCGTTATCTCAGTACTGTTTGGACAACGGAAGTTTCCCGGAAGAACAACCGATCGCGCTTCAGGTATTGGTAACCAACCCTGGTATCCCGACATGGAAAGGCCCCTACCTCCAAGGAAAGACCATTCCCATCCAAGACCCGTGGGAGCGAGATATCGTTTATCGTGTACTCACGGAGAATGGTGAGACGGTGGCGGGGATTTACATCACAGGCCCCAATGGGAATTTTGAAGAAGGAGAGGGAGATGACATGGGGATCTTGATACCCGTTCCCGAACGACCCGGAAATTAGGTCCCCTACTCGATCTGTGAACGATTCTCCCCCTTTGCCGAATGTCAATCGACCGTCCAATGATTCCGCCGAAAGAATCGTTGGAGGGTTTCTTATTTTCGTACTTGGACTCTTTGCTGTATTCTTCCTATACCACGCAGCCAGAATTCTCGTCTTCCCATACACCGTCGACTATGGTGAGGGTTTTCTCTTAAACCAAGGAAATGAATTGGCTGAATTTCGGAGCCCTTACCAATCTCTGGAAGACCCTCCGTGGTTGGTGGCCAACTATCCGCCGGTATATCCGGCACTAGTCGCTGTGGGGATCAAGTTGTTCGGTATCCAATATTATTTTGGACGGTTGCTCTCATTGTTGGGGATTCTGGTGGGGGGGTGGTGCCTCTTCGCCATGACCCAACACCAAACGGGAGATAGACTCGGATCATGGGTTTCCTGCCTCGTTTGGCTGGGATGTTATCCGGTATACGCTTGGGGCATTCACCACAGAGTCGACTCGGTTGGTATCGGTCTCGCAGCGGTGGGTCTGTTGCTGGTTCTCAAACGCGAGCGATTGAATCTTGCGATCATATTCTTGCTCTTTTCTCTTTATTGCCGTCAAACCCTTTGGATGGCCCCCCTCGCGGGATACTTCTACTTAAGACGAATGGATGGCCCGAGGATCGCGAACCGTTGGATTGGTAAGCTGATCGTGGGCGGGGGCGTTCTCTTTATCCTATTCACACTTGCAACAGGTGGAGAATTTTTCCGACATTTGGTTTCGTACAATGCGAACCCCTACCATATTAAGGATGTCTGGAGAAACGCTCACAACGGTTTGTTTCTCACCATGCTGATGCCCACCCTGTTTTTCATCTATGCCTTCGTCCGCACGGTCTCCACCGGGAAGTGGGACCTGTTAGGATTTTGTATCCCCTTTTCGCTTCTGACTTTTTTTCTGGTTGGGAAGCTCGGATCGGCGGTTAATTACTTGTTCGAGATCGCATTGGTCAGCGCGTGGGCGACTGGAATAACACTAGCCGAAGTTCGATATCACCTTCCCGCCGGGAACCCCCTGCGTCTCTTGCCCCCATTGTTCCTCGCAATCGGCGTATCGTTTCCAATGCACATCCCCCATTTCTACAATCAGTGGTCGATCAACGATTGGGCGGGCACTCCTATTTCATCCTCCAGAATCATGACGGACGAACTTTCGGCCCGATTAAAGGAAATCGAGGATCCGATTCTATGCCAGGATGCGGGGTTAGCACTCATGTCGGGGCATTCGCTTTATTGGCAACCCTTCATTTTGACCCAGCTTCATGAACAGGGAAAATGGAACCAGGAACCCCTTCTGGAAAAGATCCGCAACAAGGAATTCAAGGCATTGGTTCTTCCCATTAATTTCGAGATCGATCCAAACGCCTCTGATTTTGGGTTGTGGTGGACTCAGTTCAACGACGAAATGGTTCAGTCCATACGGACCCACTACCGAGTCGTTCCGAGAGTCAATCCGACTGCAAATCCTGGGCAGGATTTTCGATGGGTGTGGGGATATCATTCGCCATTCGGCACGAACTATTTGTACAAACCAAGATAAGGCAACCTCACAACTGGATTCTTGTTGGGGTTTCAGGCATCCGACTGGTGGCAGCCATCCAGGCCGAAAGTAGAAAAAGGACGATGACCGAGGGGAGGTAAAGGTTGAGGTAAAGCACGTTCCATCCGGAGAGGTAGGAGGGGTTGCCCCATTCCATTCGGACACAGGTCAGGGCCCAAGCGGCGGCAGCCACTGCGAGTATTCGGTTGTGGACTCCGACCGCAGTCAGGCGCGAAGCCAAAAGGACCCATGCGGGTAGAGCCAACACCAGATAATGGTCCCAGAACAGTGATGGAATCAACAGCATTCCGAGGATCCACACGCCAATTTCCATTTCCGGATCTTCGTCTTTCCGGCCAATTCGACAACAAGCAAGGCATCCCGCCATAACGGCGAACGCCCAAACATAGCAGATACCTTTTGCAAGAAACCCCAAATGAATTATCGCTTCAGTCCGTGGGTTTTCGTGGAAAAGTCGGTATACCAATGCGGGAAATCCGATGTTACCTGGATCGACATAGAAGGCGTTTCCCTGTTCAGCCCATGTGGAGGATCCATAACCCATCTGTAATGCGATCGGGATATATTCGAAATAGGGTGTCAACCCGAAAAAAGCGCCAGGGAACAGGATGAGAATGATCCCGGCAGCCACCGAGATTCCAAATGCTCCCCACTCCCTTTTCCAAATGAGCCACAACACCAAGAACCCTGGAACCACTTTGACGAGGGCGGAGAAGGCGATAACTGCGCCAGCGGTTTTCTTGAGTCGCTTCCTCCAAAGATAAAGAATCAGACAAATCAGAAACAACAAGAAATGGTCGAGCTGACCCGCATCGGTTGCGCGGTAGAGGGGGAATGAAAGGGCGACGCTTGCGAGGAGAAGAGTAGTTTTCGCCAGCGGAGTGAACCCGCTCAGGCTTCCCGCAAGCAACAGCAGAGAAGCAAATAGACAGACCTGATTAAACCAAAACCAGACTACTTTTGCACGACCATACTCGAACTTCCCAATCCAGCTGAAGAAATATCCGGTGAAGGGTGGGTAGACATAGGGGTTCAGGTATCGAAGGTCTGGGTGACGGACTTCCGCGGCGGCGGCTCGAAGATTTTCTTCGGTATATGGGCTGGTCCCTGACCAGAGCAAGCCACTCCCCAGGTAGAGGTGTTTAAAATCGTTGTTCGACGAGTGGGTTAGGGGAGCCTGGATCTGAAAACGATAGAACACCAAGAATAAAACCGCGATTGATAAACACCAAACCAAGCGGTTCTGTGGAGAGTCGGTCAGAGGCATCGAGTCCGAAAACCTTATTTGAATTTATAGGGGTCCAAGAAGTACCTCGGGGGTTCCTTCTCAAGTGCAAAGAGCCGGTTCACCATACTCAGGACCGGTTTGAGATCGAACTCGTACCCAACAGAATCGAGGATTTCTTGAATGTGGTCAGCGCGGGCTTTTCCGATTTGAACCTGACGGCACTTTTCGTAAGCTTTCTCTCGGGATAACTCGAACTTCAGGATTCCGCTTTCTTCAAGTTTTCCTCTGAGGACCATTTCAAACGCATCCTTCACCCTAAAGGGCATGCTGATTTCACCCTCTTCCAGCCGACCCACGACCGAAGACCATTCGGGAGGCATGGATAGCATGGGTACAAACCCCATGTACCCACCCTCGGGGGAGTCGGTGAATCGGTGGGCCCATGTCAGGAAGCTATGCCCTTGTTCAGCGACAAGCATTCGGATTTGGAGGAGCTGCCCGTAAGGTTCTTTTTCGGCGTTGACTCTATCACGTTCGGAAGCATCGATCGGGTAATCGATGGCCTTGACAATGTGCCATGCCTCGACTCGAGCAGGCCGCCGGAATTCCTCGGGGTTTTCTTCGTAAAATTGATAAACCTCCTCATCGGTGGGGTTGATCTCACCATCGATAGTCAGTTCAAGGAAATAGTCGGATAGAACTCGTCTTTCAATTGGTCGAAATCGAGTCTTGAAGTAATCGGATTCGGTGAACTCAGTCTCCTGAACGTGATTGAGGAGGAGTTTCCGTTTGGCGAACTGTTCAAACAATTCCATCCGTTCCGCCCGAGATTTAGCGCCTCTTGATTCCCCATATTGACTGAAGTCGCCCCAACTCACACGCATGTTGCCGGGGTCGATTTCAAGGAGAATCTGCTCGCTACTGACTTCGTCTTCATCGAACAGTTCCGGATGGGGAGTCACCTGATAACTGGAAGCGAGCTCTTCGAGGAACACTTCTAATCTTTCCTCGCGGATTCTCTTATAAAGACGTTGGTAGGCTTCTGCCCTCGATTCGTCGAACGACTTGGTGATCGTTTCCGTTTTGCGGTCAGGGTAAAATATCATGTAGCCGGAGGGCGGTGTTTCGACAATGGGGGAGTGACCGTGAACAGGGGTTTCCAAGATCACTTGTTCAATCTCCGCGGGGCGTTCGCCCGGTCGAAATGGACCCCACAACTGATTCTTTTTCGCTTGGGCGGTATCGCTATATTCACCGAGAAGTTCGTTAAAGTTTTCACCGCGCTCAAGTCTTTGCCAACATTCCTTCGCTCGGTTTTCAGCGGCCTCGGGCCCGTGCTTTTCGTTCGAGAAAAAGATTCGATAGTAGCTATACGCCCCCGGGACCAAAAACTCGTCTTCGTGTTCGCGGTAATACCGTCGGATCTCTTTATCGTTGATGCGGATCGGCTCATCGACTTCCCTGCGGATGAGGAGGTTCAAGCTGTGGTCTTCTTTCAGAGGACGGATGCGGTCCAAGTACAGTGGATCACGATCTAATTTTTTGTCGAGGGCTCTTTCGTATAGAATTTTCTCCGAAGACCATTCATGACCGGACTGGCGGATGAACTCTTCCATATCCTGGGGGTTCACATCGTTCAGACTATAGATCTCCCGAAAGGTGTGTAGGCATTCGCCGAGCGTCAGGTGCCCTCCCTGCCAAGCGGCGACAACGGTTTGCAGCTGAGGAGAAGGAGAATCATCTTCCTTACCGCAGCCTCCGGAGAGCAATAGGAGAGGGAGAACCAGGACGAGCAAACTGCAAACTGGGCTTTTTTTTTCTATACAACCGCATTATCGAATCAATCACCTTTCGCACAACTTCCTGAAGGTTTGGTTTATTTCGGTCAGTTTTTATTGAATATAGGCCAGTTTTCTTGAGGGAAGCAAGGGAGTCTGTTTTTTGGCCATCAATGAGAATTCAATTTTGGTTAACGAATCAGGCTTCGGCAGGTCCGGCGTTTTGAGTCCTGAGCCGTCCGTTCCCGTTTGAAGTGTTCGTGCTCCATAAATTTTTGGTATCGCGCAGACGTTTTGCCCAGCGAATGAGGCGGCTGCCCTCGAGTGATTCTCGTTCTTTTTCCATTTCGTTGATTCTTTTGTCCTTACGGACATAGGTCCCATTCATGTATGAGGATTTTAGGAACCCTTGCATGATGCCTTCCACAACTTCCGGGTGTTCGCGGAGGTAGGGATCGTCGGCCATGGCTCTGAGGGTCTTGCGCGGCATCGCTTCGAATTGTGTCAGTGTCCACAGGGCGGTCCAGAAGTGGTATTCCGGTTTATCCTCCGCCAGCCAGGCGTTGCGGCCCTCAAGCATTGGCCCCAATAAATTCCGTTGTTCGGCGATTCGAGTGATCGGGAAATTCCGGTACATCGCGAGAGGGTTCACCTCGTGCATGATGAAGTCTTTGGGAAAGTCGAGGAGCATATCGAAGGTCTCACGCATGGTCTCCTCATCTTCCATCGGATTGTTTCCAATCAAGTCGACAATGAGGCCAACACCGATGTCGTTGAGAAGGTGTGCCGAATCGACCATCCTCTGTCGGGCCATGTTGCGGTCATACATTTGGAGGATTTCTTCGCTGCCGGATTGGACCCCCATGATGGTGTGATCCCAGCCTGCATCGCGGAGAACGCGGAGGTCTTCATCTTTGCACATCTGCGGATGGGTGTAGGCGAAGAAAGGAAGGCCGATCCGCGCTTTGTACTCCCGGGCGAACTCGTGCAGCCAATCCGATTTGAAGGTAAAGACATCATCCCAGAACTCAATCATCTTGAGATTGGGAAAGGTTTTTATCCGGTGTTCGAGTTCACGGATGACATAATCCACTGAGTGTCGGCGGACATATTTCGCAGGACCGTAAAGTTCGCGGTAGTTCGAGTTGCAGCAGAATGAGCAGTTGTAGGGACAACCACGCGAAGTCATGGTGGGATAATTTCTGTGAAGGTGACTTTGCGGCGGATAGATCCCGAGATCGACTCGGCCATCATGGAGGTACCACTTATCCGTCTGATCGAAATCGGTGAGGGGATAGTTGTCGAGGTCTTTCTCGGTGGGCCGTGAAGGGTTCGGTTTGTGTCCGTCCTCCGTCTTCACCCACAGGTTGGCGATGGAGTCGGTAGGAGTTCCCGCCACGATGGCTTCGGCGAGTTCGAGCATCGCTTCTTCGCCCTCGCCTTGGCAGACATAATCCGCGTGCTGGACGCCTTGGTCGGGATTGACTGTGGGGTCGGACCCACCCCACACGATGGGCAGGTTTGGAAATTCTTTTTTGAGTCGCTTGGTGAGGAAGATCGCCAGCCCATGGAAATTACTCATGAAACTGAAACCGACTATGGTCGGTTGGAGATCGTGGAGGTGACGAATGAGGGCATCGATGTCCCTGCTGTGGACACTCCCGGGCGGGTTGTGAAACCCATTGGGATCCCCTTCGCCTTGTTTGTCATTGAAGGAGTGGAGATCGCGGAAATAAATGATCGAACTTTTGTGACCCTTTTCACGCAGGAGGGTGGACATGCTGCGCACACCAAGGCACCACTCATCAAAAAGCGAAACAAAGGCTACATGCGCCATTTCTTCAGGGCCGCTCCTCCCGGGTCAGGGGAAATTCCACATAGGTATAGTATCGAGGTGCGAATCCATACGATGCACCCCTCTAATGCTTATGTTAGGGGATGAGTCGGGGGGGCGTCAAGCATCCCGGATTGTCGGAAATCGAGGTTCTCTAAGAATGGCGGAGGAGGGGGACTCGCGATTATTTGGGACGGAAGGGTTTCGTTTCCAGTTCGGAGATCAAGCGGAAGTGTTTTGTGTTTCCTGTGCAGAAGACCTTTTGGGTCTCCACCGCAGTGGCTGCGAGGAGAGCATCTGCCAAGGTGAGACCACCTTTGAGGCTGTATTCCTCCATGTAGATAGCGGCCCTGTGGCCGATGTTTTCGGAGAGTGGAGCAGTGGTAAACCCGAGGTCCGCGAGAAAGGACCGGATCAGTCGGACTTCTTCTTTGTCTCGGGCTCCCTGAATGAGTTCCATATAGCTGACGATGGAGACATCCCTCGGGCCCGTCCCCTGGATCGCCCGGGCGGCGCGTGGATTTCCCCGGAGCGCCCAGATCAAAACATCGGTGTCAAAGAGCACTGTAACGGCCTTTTCTCATCTCACGGACCTGACGAGCCACATCTTCATCCTCGAGGTGGTCCGCCCACATTCCAAAGGCGGGGTGATCGGACACGGAACAGTGTTTCTCCTCATTTGTGGGGACAATCCTCGCGATCGGTTTTCCACGCCGGAAAAGAGTGGCTCCGCTTTTCCTTTTCAGGGCTTCCAACAATTTGCCGGGATTCCTTCTGAGTTCCAAAAAAGAGATTTCCATGTGGCCTGCTCCTAAGTGATCACTTTGAGTGTACACTTCGGAGGCCGGTAGGCAAGCCGCTCCGAGGTCCCTCCCCCTCGATGGGGGAAGTTAGGTGGGGGTGTTTGGGACGAGATTCACCCTCCCCCGACCCCTCCCATCAAGGGAGGGGAGAGGAAAGAAATGACCTTGGAGATTTTCTCTCCTTGCTCACCACCTCCCCCCGGTGCTACCCTTTCATCGCTCACTGGTGAGGGATCGTTGGTATTAAATGTCGATGGGGCTTATACTGATTTAGCGAAAAGAACAGGCGAATGGACAATGACCGCGATTACTCTCAATTTCACGGACGAACAGTACGAGCAAATTCAAAAGCTGGCAAAGGAGCGGCAGTTCCAAGATCCCGAACGGTTCATTGAATCCCTGATTGAAACAAGCCTCGCGGTTGAGGGCATCGAGGATCTCGAACAAAAGTTGAAAGAGGGTTTCGAATCCGAGTTGAGCGACTGGACCCCGCAAGATTTGGAAGACATTCGTCGCGAGGGGAAAAAACTCATGGAGAACCGTAGAGCGGTTTGTTCTTAGAGCTAGTCAGACCACCTGGAACGAGCATCCCTTCTCCCTCCCCCTCGATGGGGTCACGAGAAAAGCGGTCCCTCCCCCTGGTTGGGAGAGGTTGTTTGCTGGAACGTGGCTCCGCCTCGTTCCGTTCAACATCGGATTCCCATCCGATGTGACGATGGGCAAGGTGAGAATTTCCGCTTGCCCCCTACCTCCCCCCGGTGCTACCCTTTTATTGCCGCCACTTAAACGAATGCGCATCGCTATTTGCCTCCTTTTGCTCCTCCCCCTCACCGCCCACTCCGCCACTCTGCATGTCTCCCCCGAAGGCTCTTTTTCTTTGGATAGCGAATGTAGAATTCGATCAAATACAATCTTGATGGTTTGAACCATGCCTGAAATAACTCGAGACAATCACTACGTTCCACAAGCGATTCTCAAGCGATGGTCCACGGACGGAAAACATGTTTGCGCCTACCGGTTACTGGTCTCGAATCTGAGGGTGCCATATTGGAAGAAGAAGTCGATCGATAAGCTCGCTTTCCAGCGGGACCTCTACACGACCGCTTCCGGAAGTAAGGAGGAGGATGAATTCGAAAAATGGGTCATGAGAGAAATTGAAGATCCGGCTTTTAAATCGATAGAGAAGTTGATTGATGGAGGGCGGCTGTCTCCAGACGACTGGAGAAAAATGATCAGATTTGTGGCCATCCAAGATATTCGAACTCCACTGGCATATAAAGAATTCTTAGATTTGTGTGAGAAACACATTCCTCCGATGATCGAGAAGAATATCCAAGAAGCGACAAAGAAGGTTAACGATCCAGAATGTAAAGTAGAGACATCTAGTTCCCAATCACGAAATTTTGCCGGTGCCTTAAGTGTAAGTTACCCTGAGAGACCTGGAACTCCCGAAGGCCAAACCTGGGTTCGGGTAGAGGTAACTGCTGGAAGACCATTGTGGATTGACGGTATGAGAGTCTTGGAGGGAGCCACTGATGTCCTCTGCAAACATAGATGGAGTGTGGTAAGCGCTTATGGTGATCTCGTCTGGCCGCTCACCGACCACCCCGTCCTCCGTCTAAGGTTTAACTCTTTAGATGATTACAATTTCAAAGGAGGATGGGGACAAAAAGGGACTGAGATTATGATGCCGATCTCTCCAAAACACCTTTTATATGTCCGAGTTGGCAGCAAATCGCCAAATAGATTCACTTTCAATGAGCCCCAAACCAGAGCTGTCCAGGAGGTCCTGATTGGGCGAGCGCATCGATGGATCTTCTCCCCGAAGCCCGAGGATTGGATTGTGAATTGCAGACCAAGGACGGTGAATGAAGACCAATTTAAGATTGAGAAGGAAGCCTGGGAGAACTGGCACAAGAAACAATTGGAACTTCATCCTCCTAACTCATAGGCTATGAAAGCG
>JAJDBZ010000280.1 GCA_029261095.1 Candidatus Omnitrophota bacterium
CACAACCCGCACCCTTTTTGGTGCGGGTTTCGTGCGTATAGCGACGGGATTCATCCCGTTGCGGACCTCATCGATCCCAGCCGCGACGGGTTAAAACCGCGTCGCTAGTCACACGAAACCCCCACTTATCGGTGTGGGTTCGGGGTCTGATCCAAATATCTATTGACGAAGGGCCGGCTCTTTAATAGACTTTTGTAGAAATGATCGTCTATCGAGTCGCCCTGCTCCTCGCAGTCCTCTCCCTCCCCTCCGGGGCCGCGACCTTTTATGTCGCCCAGGACGGCGACAACACCACTGGAACCTCTTGGGAAACCGCATATAGTTCTATTTCGGCGGCAGTTACCGCATCTGCGAGTGGCGATTCGATTTGGCTCAAAGCGGGCACCTTTAAGCCGTCGAAAAAAATTGTGACGACGGATAGACACATTTTTGGTGGATTCTCAGGCATGGAATCACCGGATGAGTTTCATTTGAGAGATTGGCAGGGAAACGAAACAAGGATTTCTGGTGAGGACATGTCTTTCGAGGACCCGATTCTCACGCTGGGTGGGCAATCAACCCTAGATGGTGTGATATTCACCACTCATGCCAAAACTGATACTGCTCTCGTTGTACCTAGAGGTTCAAACGTTCTCATCGAAAACCTCCGAATACCCACTCCCGGATCGACCTATTTTGGTGATGGGATCGCTATTGAAGATTCATCAGCAACCCTCAAGAATTGTACATTCCATAGATGCTTTGGAGGCGGTATCAACACATCGGGAGCTTTGACCTGTAAGTTGTCGACCGTGACGATCGAAGATTGCACGTTTACGGAGAATCGAACCGGATACGACTATGGAGGAAGAGGAGGGGGTGCTTCCTTCTACGGGTGCAGTGCAACAATTCAGAGGACCTCATTCGTGAGCAATGCCGCTTCTCACGGAACCTGTTGTGGGATAGACCCGGATTGCCATCCTGGTTTTGGAGGTGCCCTGTATGTTGAAGGCTCGACCATTAGTCTATCATGCTGTGAATTATCGGGAAATAAATCAACGTACTTTGGATCTGGTTTGTACTGCAGATATTCGACAGTGGTTATGATAGATACTATTGTCAATGGAAATCAAGGACGCTTCCTTCGAACTCCTTTTTCAAATTGCCCGCTAAATTCGGGAGCTGGCATCTATATCCATTACTGTGATTCCCAATTCGAGTCCTGTGAAATCTCTGGAAATGATGCGACAATTGCAGGCGCAATAAGAATCCACGGTGGGAACTCAGTATTTCATTCCTGCCTCATCTCTGACAACAGTTCGGAATCGGTCGCTAACATTGTAATCTCTGCAACCGATGCAGAGGTGAATTTCGATAGTTGCACATTCGCGAACAACATCTCCGAAGACTACAATATCTCGATTTCTATCGAAGAAGGATCGATGGTTTCATTCATGAATAGCATCGTTCGCCATGTATCGCCCGAAGTCGAAGGAATCGGCGGGGATGGAACCGTTCTGGCGTCCTATTCCAATATTCAAGGTGGAGTGGTCGGCGAAGGGAATATTGATATCGATCCACTCTTCGTCGATTCGGCTAACGGGGACTATCGTCTTCGGATGGGGTCCCCCTGTATCGACTCCGCCTCAACGAGTGGTCCCTCGGAAGACCTCAATGGCAACCCGAGACCAATAGACATCATCGGGATTGGGACAGATGGCCCCGGCGCATTTGATATGGGGGCTTATGAGTTTCAGATTCCGCGATCCGACCTCAATGGCGATGGTTATGTTAACCGATTGGATCTAATGATCTTTCAAAGCGACTGGGGAAAAGGCGCAACCAACTAATTCCCTCCCACAACCCGCACCCCCATGGTGCGGGTTTCGTGCGCATAGCGACGGGATTCATCCCGTTGCGGACCTCATCGCTTCCAGCAAACTTTGTTGAGACCCACCAAGCAATTCGCACCGATCCCAGCCGCGACGGGTTAAAACCGCGTCGCTATTCACACAAAACCCACACCCGATGGGTGTGGGTTCGGGACCCAATCGAGGCCTCGATATCCTCGTCCGCTTGAATCTCCCAATCAGAGGAACTAGCCTCTTCCTCATGAAAAATAATAAATCGTATTTCCTCATACTTGTGGTCCTTGTCTCAGCTTTGGGAGGGACTGTCACAGTGGCTCAATCCGGTGAGTCGAAAGATCATCCCAAAGCCTTTATCGATGGGAAGGGTCCGGGGTGGAGGACCCTCACCGGGGAGGATTTCACCCATGTGAACTGCGACCCGGATACCTGGACCTGGGAAGAGGGCCATGTCCACTGCACCGGAGAACCGATTGGGGTCACACGGTCCACAAAAGAATACAAGAATTTTGAGCTTGTCGTGGAGTGGAAACATCTGAAATCGGCGGGTAATTCCGGCGTCTTTGTCTGGGCCTCCGAGGAGGCGCTGACAGACCTCGAACGTGGCAAACTCCCACCCGGAGGCATCGAAGTCCAAGTCCTCGACCATGGTTATGCCGAGCAGTACAAAGAGAAGAACCAGAAAGACCCCGATTGGTTCACCACCAACGGCGATGTCTTTCCAGTGGGGTCTTCCAAGATGAACCCTTTTCCTCCCATATCTCCCAATGGGAGTCGCAGCTTTCCCTCGAAGAATCTGAGCAAGGGAGTGGGCGAGTGGAACCATTACTACATCCGAGCCATCAATGGCGAGGTTCGCCTCTGGGTCAATGGCGAAGAGGTTTCCGGAGGTTCCGATTGTGAGCCCTCTGAGGGTTACCTCTGCCTCGAGTCGGAGGGATCGCCCATCGAGTTCAAGAACATACGCATTCGGGAACTGCCTTAATCTGAAGGAGCTGTCCATGTCGATCGATGAAAAGAAATCAGCGCCAAAACTCCAATCCACGAGTCGCCGAGAGTTCCTTCAGAAATCGACGATTGCGGGTCTTGCAACCTTTGCCGCGCCCTCCATCCTTCGCGCCGCCAACCTCAATGACAAACTCAACATCGCCATCATTGGTTCCGGGGGCCGCGGCGGGGCAAACCTAAGCAATGTCGAATCAGAAAACATCGTGGCACTCTGCGATGTGAACGAGAACAACCTCAACTCCGCCGCCCAAAAGCATCCGAACGCGAAGAAGTTCACCGACTTCCGCGAACTCTACGATCACTCAAAAGACTTCGATGCGGTGGTGGTCAGCACCTGCGAACACACTCACGCTTTCGCCACCCTGCCCGCGCTCCAAATGGGCAAACATGTCTACTGCGAGAAACCGCTCACCTACAACATCGAAGAGGCGAGAAGAATCCGGTTGGCCGCAGGTGAAGCCAAGGTGGCCACCCAGATGGGGACCCAGATCCATGCCGGGGACAATTACCGCCGGGTGGTGGAACTCATCCAGACAGGCGCCATCGGCCCAGTCACCGAAGTTCATGTCTGGGTCTCGAGAGTCTGGGGATGGCAAGCCAGCGAAGAGGAATCCAAGAAGAACAACGATATTGTCTTTGTGCAGGACCGCCCCCCAAATCCCGATCCCATTCCGGCCGGTCTTGATTGGGATCTCTGGCTGGGCCCGGCGCCCGAACGTCCCTTTAACAATGTCTATGTCCCCGGGCCCAAATGGTACCGCTGGTGGGATTTCGGAAATGGCACCATGTCCGATCTGGGAAGCCATTGGGTCGACCTCCCCTTCTGGGCGTTGAAACTGGACCGCCCCCTCACAGTCGAAGCCGAGGGTCCGCCACGGAATTCGGAGATCGCTCCAGCCTCCATGCGGGCGACATACGAATACGGCCGCCGGGGAGAGATGTCGCCTGTAACCCTGACTTGGCACCAGGGGACCTACAAACCCAAGATTTGGACCGAAGGGGATATCCCACAATGGGGCAGCGGGGTCCTCTTCATCGGCGAGAAGGGGATGCTCCTTTCGGACTATGGCAATTATACTCTCATACCCGAAAAAGATTTCACGGATTTTGTCCCCCCCGACCCCTATATTCCGAAATCGTTGGGACACCATGCGGAATGGGTTCACGCTTGCAAAACAGGCGAGCCGACCACCTGCAACTTCGAGTACGCGGGCTGGCTGACCGAAGCCAATCATCTGGGTAATGTCGCGTATCGAACTGGGAAGAAACTGGAATGGGATTTTGAAAACCTGAAAGCGAACAACGCGCCGGAGGCCGAACCATTCATCCGACGTGAGTACCGCAAGGGGTGGAGTCTGACCTGACCGTATCGATCTCCCCAGCTTCTCAGGAAGACTCTTCCTCCTCCATTTCCACAATCGCTTCGAGGTCCGGAGCGATAAACGAAGTGACTTCTTTATTTGGTGACAGGAGGACCGTCTTGGCCTGAAACATCCTCTTCCCGGCGGCGGCCTGAGCCTTACGGTTTCTTTCGTACCAGCCCTCTTTCATCACATGAAGGACTGGCGCATTGAGGCGCAGAGATTTTCTTTTCGCCTTGTACTCGATGTTGACCTGGCTGAGGTAGTCGTCGATTGCCCGAAGAAACTGTTTTCTTTCCTCCTTGCTTGAGGGTCTCGAGAACTCGACCCGCATGATGTAACGGCTCCTGCCGATATCCACCTCGGTTTTGAAATGGGCAGCAACGATGCCTACGACGCGAGCTGCTTCCTGATGGGCTTCGATCACCTGGTTGACGCTCAGTTTTTCGCCGGTGATGTTAGTCATCC
>JAJDBZ010000029.1 GCA_029261095.1 Candidatus Omnitrophota bacterium
GGACTGGGTCGAGTAGATGATAGAGTCGGAATTTTTCGCGGGCCATCATCGAGGCCTCTTCACCAGGAGTCCACTCGAAATCGTGATTAACTTTCGCGGCGAGTTTCCTGACCGCTTCCGCCATGTCGCGCCAATCGGGCAATTCCATCTTGTTCATGTAGGCTAACCAAAAAACTGTGGGAGTCCCTGGATCGAGCGATCGGAAACCCCAGGTGGTCGCGGCGAGACGGCCCTTTTTATGACCAAAGCCTTGACAGCTAATAGGGGCGTTTCGCGCCAACCACCAACCATTGGATACCTTCTGGAATTCAAATTCAGGAAAGACGATATCCAACTTTTCCTCGAGAATCGGATAGACCAAGGTGCGGACGATATCGAATAAGTCCATTTCCGAGTTGATATGAACTCGTTTGATTTGACCCATTTGTTGGTTCATCCGAGAGATCTCCTTTCTATTCCCGATTCCGATTCCAGAACTCGCTTAGGCAATGAATGAAGATTTGGGTGGCGCCCGGAAGACCGGTTTCTTTTCCTCGTCGAACAACTGGACAAGAGGTTGCCCCTCTTCGTTGAGACAAACCACACTACGCAGGTTGCCCTTGTTGTCCACTAAACCCAGGTGCGGCGCACCGGTGTTCGCCACGTTCAGAGTGGCTCTCGTGTTTCCATCTATGTCATACAGATTCACAGTCGGAACACCGGAGGAGAGAACGCTTAACTCGATCCTTCGCCCACCAGTCGGGTCGGCGACAACGATCGAGGGCTCGTCTTCGCCATCGACCAACAAAGAGATCCGTATCTGCCCTGTCTTTCCGATCATCAAGAGCTGTGGGCTCCCCTCATGGTCGACCCCCAATACTGCTTTGGGATTCCCATTCGAGTCTTTCAAAACAAATCGTTCCGCTTCAACTGTTTTCGGCATCCAATCTCTCCTTGAGTTCAATACGGCCTTGTCAATCGCCGCTCCGAGCATTCAATCTCGTTTCAACTACACAGTTTTCACCCAGGAGTTCCCAGGTGGCTGCGGCGTACGGTGTTATTCTTCATCCCTCAACAAGGGTCGGTTTTTCAGCTCCTTCATGATCTTTTCCAGGTACGGTCCTCGCCGGACAAACAGCGAAAAGACCTGATCCCGAAACCTGGGAGTTGGATAGACCTCGGAGGCGACACGGACAAAACCAGATTCGGGAGCCTCCAGGTAAGTCCACAGTGGGAAAGGGTAGGGTTCCTCTCGATCCGAATATTTTTCCAGGATAACCAAATCAAAACGATACTTTCCTTCCCAAAGTTCTGTCCAAGGTCTGATCTCGTGCCCGCTGACCTCATCGGTCCACGGTTCGGGGACACACCACAAAAGGGTCTCCAACTCCATCCTTGGAAGGGAACCTTGAAGATCGAACCTGCTACAAGTAAAGGTTCGCATCCTTTCGGGCACGAGCCGCCAAATAGTATAACCCGAATAATTTTCTCGGTTAAGAAGGATTTGACCGGGGATGTCGAAATCGATAATCAAATCGATCAATTTGTTTGGATAGTTCTCTCCCTCCCATGTGATTCCTTTTACAGCTTTGATGAATTGAGGAGGACGATGCCCGGGATAGACCCCAACAAATCCGATGGCTATAACGGAGGCCAGCAGAAACCACCGGGAGAGAATTTTTGGTCGGAGTAGGATCAGGAAGGATATTCCCAGGAGAATGAAAACCACCGAGAAACGAAAGAGTGGATGACTCAACACGGGGAGCGGGACGAGTTGAAAAGACTGGTTGATGGCGATGAGAAGGGGAAAACTCAGTACCGCGGTCAGGAATAGAGGGGTCGGCCTTTTCAAGCAATGAACGAACGCCATCCCGCCATAGGGGGCAGCCCATATCGATAGGAGTGGGAGATGCCGTACATGGGCCAACCCTTGCCAAAGCAGAAAGAAGAAAACCAATCGCTGTCCCCACCCTCCGTACCGGAGAACACCCCAGGCAGCAGGAACCAAGAGGAGGGGAAGGGTCCAAATGTAATCAAACCTGGGTGGGAGCATCTCGGAGATTCGCTCGGTCAGCCATTTCTGAGACATCATTTCAAAGGTCAACAAGTGAAGGTGTACCCCATAAGGGTTCATTAGGCTGGCAACTCCAATTGCGAGACCAAAATAGATCCAGCGGAAAATCGCTTTTCGTTCCTCGGGGGTTCTCTTTGATGGAACAAGTGCATAATCCATGCAGTTGCCCACCCATAGTAGAAAAACGATAACACACCCAAGGATCGCTCCTCCATGAAGGTTCGCCCAGATTGCCATCAGGACCGCGAGGCCGAACCCGCACTTGAGAGTCGGTGGTGATCCTTCCTTCAAGAAGAAAAAATGGTGATAAACAGCAAGGAGCAGAAAAGTAAAAACCGGGGGTCGAAGGTAAAAGCTGAACTGAGAACTCGAGAGAGCTAGTGCCACCGCCAGTGTAGCCGCTAAAAAGTGGGGGGATTGAGTGTGAAGTCGCTGGCCCCCCTGTGCGGTCGTCCAAAAGACAAGATAAAAAGTCGCTATCAAGAGGATCGACTTCAAGAGAATGGCCACTCTCAGTCCACCCAACTTAAAAGCGCCATAAAAAATCAACTCCGCCAACCATTCATGGTTGATCCAGACCTTATCTTTCGCAGACTCTGTAAAGGGATCTGTGGAATACCACCCCAATTCGCCTTCCCACAGGAGTTTCCCGGCTTTCAGGTGCCACCAATCGTCATTACTCTCTTTGATGGGGAAGAAAGAGGTGACCGCCCCAAGAAAGCCAAGCAACACGAGGCCAAAAAACAGATCCTTATTCCATTTGTTTGAAATTGGGCGGCTCCCTCCGGTTTAGATTTCACACGACTTTACCCTGAAAAGGGGGTCCAGGTGAAGCAAAACCGGACGACCCCTTCCCCTCAATGTCGTGAAAGCCCGGTCCCAGAAACAGTTTCTGGCTCTTATTCCTGGGATTACGGTTCGTCGTAACCTATGCTCTTCTCATTAAAACCCATGGAGGAGAAGGTAGATTTGAGAAATGGAGTTCGTGCCCCGTTTGGGGTACCCTGTCGCGTGCTATTTGGACGTATTGGCAGGGTCCGAGGGCTTTCGCACGGTTTTCAAAAGAATTTCCATGACCCTTTGAGGGAGATTGAATAGACAATGTCGACATCGAGATTGAGGAAGTGGCTCAAGAGGACGGTGTACTTACTCGGATTTATAGTCCTGGGAATCCTTTTCCTCCTCAACTTGATGGCCTACAACCATGCCCATTCCATGCTCCATTTTGCGCCGCCAGAGACTCCTCTCCCCGGGTTTAGAGAAATGGCAAAAACAGACATCCTGAAGATTATTCTGTTCGGATTCAACATTCCGAAACCAACGCCAGAGGCATTGCCAGAAGAATTCGATCTCCAATATGAAACAGTCCGAATTCCAGGAAATGAGGGGATCGAACTCGAAGCGTGGCATGTCCCGGTCCAGGATGCGACGCATATTGCCATTCTATTTCACGGTTATGCGAACGAAAAATCGAGTCTCCTCCGAGAGGCGGCGGCATTCCGGAAAATGGGCATCTCTTCCCTCCTCGTAGATTTTCGAGGAAGCGGCGGATCAAACAGACTGGATACCACTATCGGGTACGACGAGGCAGAAGATGTGCGGTCGGCATTCGATTTTGCGGAGCAGGAAATGCCAGAAACGAAGATTCTGTTTTATGGACAGTCGATGGGAAGTGCAACAATCCTTCGTGCTCTCGCCACAGAAACTGGGGGGACGGCGCCCACACTCATTATCCTTGAATCCGTTTTCGATCGGTTATTTTCGACGGTGGGAAATCGATTTGAATCCATGGGTGTGCCAACCTTTCCGTTGGCACACTTGTTTATCTTCTGGGGAGGCTACCACGGAGGCTTTCCAGGATTCGAGCACAACCCGGTTGAGTACGCGTGTGAAGTCGACAGCCCCGCACTCCTACTTCATGGAACAGAAGACAATCGAGCGACGTTTGAGCAGGCGAAAACTGTTTTCGAATGCCTCAAGGGTCCGAAACAACTGGAGCCATTTGAGGGCCATGGACATGGTTCCCTCATTACCGATGACCCCGAACACTGGGAGCGGACAGTCAGTGGTTTTATCCACACCCATCTGGACCTCTCTAGCATAGTCGAACCCTCACCCTAGGCATTAGATTGCCTCCTCCCGACCCAATCATTGACGGACATGCAAGGAATAAATTCATAGAAAGAAGCAAAATCCAAGCAAAACCGAGGTGTGCCATCCCTCAAGATCATAATTTTAGTTTTTATGGGTATTGATTGATTCATATTTTTTATGGCATAATAAGTGGATTGCTCGCCCTTTCTTCTCAGACCTCATAAGTTCTTTGGAATGGAGGATTCGGGAAGGTTACGGAATTCGGAATAAGAAGGTGCATGATGGCGAAGACCTTGACGCAGATGCTACAGCAGATGGTTGCGGAGGATGGAGCTGACCTCTTCCTATCGATGGGGACCAATCCAACCATCCGTGGTGGAAAAGGGATCTATGTCATCGATGACCATGTCCTGACGGATGAGGATACATTGGGAATGGCTGGCGAAATCATGAGCGAGCGCCAGAAGCAAGAGTTCTTTAAGACAAACGAAATGAACATGGCATTCCAGCAGGAGGAGTCCGGCCGATTTCGTGTGAGCATCTTCCGACAAAAGAGTCAGGTGGGAATGGTGATCCGACAGGTCAAGACGATTGTCCCGACCATCGAAGATCTTAATCTCCCTGAAATCCTCAAACAGCTGATCTCACTACCACGCGGATTAATCCTTGTAACCGGAGCAACGGGCTCCGGAAAGTCGACTTCTCTCGCTGCGATGATCGATCACAGAAATCGATCCCAAACCGGTCACATCATGACTCTTGAAGATCCGATCGAGTTTATCCACCAGCACAAGACGAGCATTGTCAACCAACGTGAGATTGGGCTGGACACCGAGGACTATCACACCGGACTCCGCAACGTGCTCCGTCAGGCACCCGATGTCATTCTCATTGGTGAAATTCGTGATGCTGAAACGATGGAACACGCGATGATGTATGCTGAAACAGGCCACTTGGTCCTATCCACTCTTCACTCTCTCAATGCGAATCAGACGCTCGACCGTATTACCCAGTTTTTCCCCCTTGAGATGGAACACAACATCCACCTTCAGCTTTCCAACATCCTAAAATCGATTATCTCCCAACGTCTGGTCCGAACGTCTGATGGACAGGGACGTGTGGCGGTGATCGAAATCATGATCGCGAGTGCACGAATTCGCGAGCTGATCGCCAAAGGAGATATCGGAGAAATCAAGCAAGTCATGGAACAGGGTGTCCAAGATGGGATGCAGACCTTCGACCTTCACCTGCTCCGTTTGTATAACCAGGGGATCATAACCCGTGAAGATGCTCTGAAATCCGCCGATAGTCCCGGGGACTTGAACCTCCGAATGCAGGGGCTGACAACGGGTACTTCTCAGATCGCTTAGTCTTTTTTTGCGAAAAGACTCTTTTTCTTGTCGTTTCGGCGAAAGAAGAGTAATCTTCTCGTATTATGCACCAGCTCCATGGGGCTCTCCAATTAGTGGAGAATGCGGATCGAGAACAACTTCTCCGTCTGAGTCGGACCTTCCTACGTGTCGAAGAAATCATCGACTCGGTAACCGACCTGAGGCGCCTCCTCGATTTGATCATGCGTGAAAGCGAACAGGTTGTGGACGCTGAAACGAGTTCGCTCCTTCTTTTCGATCCCCTCCATGACGATTTGTACTTCGAGATCGCCCACGGTCCCAAGGGTGAATCGGTGAAAACCGTGAGGCTGCCAGTGGACGAAGCGAGCATCGCGGGAGCCACTGCAGTCAGAAGGACACCGATCAATATCCCCGATGTGCGTGACAGCCATTTCTGGAATCCGGATGTGGATCAAGAGACTCAGTTCGAGACTCGAAACCTGCTAGCAGTTCCCATGCAAAGAAAGGACCGTCTCATCGGGGTGATTGAAGTCCTGAACAAGAGTAACGGCGATCACTTTACCGACGACGATACCGATGTCCTGCTTGTATTAGCAAACTTGGCAGCCATTGCCATCGAAAACGCACAACTCTATGAAGAGAAAATTCAGGCGGAGCGGTTGGCAGCACTAGGACAAGCGGTTGCGGGTATTTCCCATTATATCAAGAATGTTCTGACCGGTCTTCGAGGAAGTATGTCGCTCATCGATACGGCCATCAAAGATCAGGAGTACGAGCTACTGGACAGATCTATGCTGGTTCTCCGCCGCAGTTATGGGCGAATCCACCATCTAGTGCGCGACATGCTTTCCTATTCTAAGGGGCGAGAGCCGAACCCAAGGGCGGTATCTCCCAACAAAATTATTGAAGAACTTTACGATCTCATGAAAGAGAGTGCGCTTTCAAAAGACATTGAAATCAAGATCGACCTCGAGGAGGACATGCCAGTTCTCTGGGTCGATCCAGAGGCACTGGAGGGGATACTTCTAAATCTTATTACCAATGCTATCGATGCTGTGTACGAACGTTGTCTCATCAAACCGGACCCGCCAGGGATGATCGTGATTTCCTCGTCATACGGTCATGAAACGCTCCGAGTCTCGGTAAGAGATAATGGTACGGGGATGACTGAAGAACAGCAATTGCGGATTTGGACGGCCTTTTATTCGACGAAGGGAAGTTCTGGTACCGGTTTGGGTTTGGCTGTTACCCGCAAAGTGATCGAGGAATCTGGGGGAACCCTCGAACTCGAATCTAGTTTGGGTCATGGAGCCGATTTTATTTTCAGTCTTCCCTCCCCTCCTGTCTAAGATCTGTCCAATAGTATGGGGGACTACACCTTCACATTGTGAGGGCGAGCGATTCCCCTCTCCGCGGTTGCAATAAATTCTAGGACTGTATTGATTTCTGGGTATCCCCCGCATTCTTCTTGAATTCTGGAAACAGCATCATCGAGGGTCAGGCCGCATCGATATAGGATCTTATATGCCATCCTCACCGCTTTGATGTTCTCGTGCGGTATTCCCCTTCTAGACATGCCGACCTGATTGACTCCGACAGGATCGGCGGGTCTACCGGATGCTCGAAAGAACGGAGGTATGTCGAGTCTCATGGCGGAGAATCCCCCAATGAAAGATCCCTTTCCAATTCGATTAAACTGGGGAATCGCCACGAGTCCTCCAATGATCGCCCAGTCATGAACCTCAACATGTCCGGCGAGCGTGGCAATATTGGAAAGGATGACTTCATCCCCGATATGGCAGTTGTGGCCGACATGAGATTGAGTCATGAGCAAACATCCCGATCCGATAATCGTTTTCGCCCCCTCGCCGGTCGCGCGATTTACCGTACTGTATTCACGAAAGATATTGTGGTCTCCGACCACCAGCCATGTGTCCACCTTTTCATCGAATTTCTTGTCTTGGGGAGGAGTGCCCAAAACAGCTCCGTGACCGAGTGAGTTTCCTTTACCGAGAAGGGTGTTTCGTCCCACAAGAACATTCGACTGGAGGATGCACCCGTCGCCCAAGGTCGCGTTGCCCTCGATGATTGAGTAGGGGCCAATGACTACCCCTTCGCCAAGTGTCGCGTCGGGTGAAACGACGGCGGTTGGATGGATGGTCTGACTCATGAATTACTTGTCTCGCTTCTTATCGGTAGTCCCGGTGAATTCCCCTTGGGGCACAATCTCTCCAAAAAAGGATACTCCAGAGCGAATCTATGCCAAGAGGTATGCGCAAATCCCCGAACCGACGCTTACCCATGAATCGGCTCACCGATGGCATTGTGAAGTGCGTCCAGATTGACTTCCGATAGGGTTGGGTGAGGGTGTATTGTGTGAGCGAGGGAGGTCGTAGACATCTTATTCTTCTTGGCGACGACCATCTCCATCACCAATTCGGTCGCCTCAGGTCCGATAATATGGCCCCCCAGGAGTTCTCCGGTTTCGGCATGTCGGATCACTTTTGAAAATCCATCGGTCTCGCCCACCGCCATCGCCTTCCCATTGGACATAAACTGGGCAGCACCCACCTCGTAAGGGATTCCTTGGTCTTCACACTCTTTCTCTGACAACCCGACACTTCCGATCTGTGGGTGGCAGTAGGTGCATCGGGGGACTGCGGAATAATCAATCGGATCTGGGTTCTTTCCCGCAATATGGTCGATGGCGAGAAGGCCTTCGACTTCGGCAACATGTGCAAGTTGATAGTTTCCGATGGCATCCCCAATCGCGTAAACTGTCGGTTCTTCTGTTTGACAAAACTCGTTTACCAAAATCACACCCCGATCTATTTGGGCTCGTGTGGTCTCAAGACCGATACCATCGACAACAGGTTTCCGCCCGACCGAGACCAAACACAGATCCGCGTCCATCTCGATCAGGTCTTCCCCTTTTTTGTAGGTGACATGGACATGGTCTCCTTGGTTCTCGACAGATTGGACGGCAACTCCGAGCTGAACTCCAATCTTGGCTTTCTTGAAGCATCTGAAGAGGTATTTTGAGATCTCCTCGTCTTCAAGGGGAACGAGGC
>JAJDBZ010000281.1 GCA_029261095.1 Candidatus Omnitrophota bacterium
AGGTGTGCTCCTTGGAGACTCCACAATCTACATGGGCATGTATTCGCTCCGTGGTTGAGGGGCCGAAGGGATTACCTGAAATCGACTATCAAACCGGTTGGGCACTGGAACGGATTCGTAGCTTTGTTTCTTGGCAGATGCATGATTCGGCGCTACAACCCGATCAATCTTGAAGTTCTTTTGGAACTCGATATCCGGATTCAGCTTGAGAATCTTGAACTGACCATCCGCTCGACCAGCCTCGACCTGAGACCGCCGGTAGGCATCAAATTCACCTCTCTTCAGCACCTTCACGATTGGAGAATCAAGACGAAGAGATGTTCTTTTTGACTTGTACTCGGGATTCAACTGTTGCATCTCTTTGTCAACTTCATCCACCCATGAAAGCCAGCGCTCCTCAGGAACTGAATGGGATTTCTCCTCCACCAAAAATGAATACCGCGGCGGATGCCCCCAATCAGGCGTTGCGCAAACGAAATCAAAAGATTCTTCAAGGCAGTGCGTGGAAGTACGGACCGCCTCACAAACCTGACCTTCGTAAAGTTTCTCACCTGTCAAGGAGCTGACTCCAGTTCCTTTCTGAACGAACGCCACGATTGGGGTCTCATGGAAGAATCCCACCACCTCGAGCATGTCGTCGATATCATACCGATAAAGACCGGCCGAGGTCGTCAGGTAGACGTAGTACCTCTTCCCCAACTCTAGTTCGTCGGCAGTCAAGAAAGTTGGGCGGTTCGATTCCCTGGCTTCTTCCGGAACGAATTCATAAAAGTTGGTGTCGATTGAGAGAATCCCTCCACATCCTTGATCCGAGATGGGAAGTGATCCGCGCGCCTCACTGCTGAAGTATCCCCAGTCTCTGCAAGGCGTGGTCGGCGAAAAGTATTTCTGCAATTCGTTGAGATACAAACTGGCGCTTCCACCTTTCCAGCAACCGATAAGCGACAGATTTGTCCAGATATCTTTGGGTAGTAAGCCACCCGTATTCTCAATCAACTTTTCAAATCGTTGGGCAAGACCGGGATTCGGCGCGAAATGTGAAGACAAGCGATTCCTCAATTCGTTAGGAACCGCAAATCCGGAGTTGATCTTGCCGTCCCGTACATCTTGCACCAACGACTCTTTGTTCTCTTGCAGTTTCTGGGAAAGGAGGAGAATGGTGCTCGGATTACACGTTCCAATTGCGGTGATGTCGGACTCGATCGCGATTCTAAGGATCGTGTAGTACTTGGCTTCATAATCCTCGATTTCAAAAACCTCGTAAGGGATCGCGTAGAGAGACCGCAAGACTGCGGGCATGTGCCGATAGGCGTGACCGGACTCCGAACCCATGGGAATTCCACCTTCCGTGAAACCCTCAATCTCGGGGGATACCATCGCCAAGATCTTCCCGTTAAACATGCCCGGGTGGTTTTTGGAGGCGTAGTAGAGCCAACGCTTCATCAGGTTTGATTTAGCCTTCCGGCTCGAGGGTGTGGTCGGAATCATCTTCGGGCTCCCGGTGGTTCCGCTGGTCGTTGCGAAATAGACCGGGTTCTCCTGAGTCAGGATTCTTTTTTTCCCCTCGGCTGAACATTCGATATAAGGCCGAAGAAACTCGTATGACGTTGTGGGCACGATGTTTTGGAAGCCGGTCATCGAACGGACTTGTGGGAAATTGTGTTGATTCCCAAAAGCTGTGGAAGTATTTTCGGTCAGAATTCTGTTGAGCACTGCTTCCTGGGTTTCTCTAGGGAATCGACACTGCTCCTCAAACCGATGAGCCCCGTGGCTTGCCGAGGCGGCCAAAAGGGACTGGATGCACCAGCTACGGAGACCCGGCCGATGATTCTGGCTAGCGGTGTTTTGCATTTGGTTCACCCCTCAAATCATGTTTTTGCTGTGTCATTTGTTTCATGATTGGGTTTACGAGTTTTGGGGACTCATCCTTACACAGAAAGAAGCAATGAATTGATTGTTCTCAGATCATGGATGGAATAATGGCTCCCTAAACAATTGGTGTGCTTCGAGTAACCGAGGAAAAGACAGAAGACGTGTGAGGGAGGAAAATGTCAGCATCGTTTTAATCCTAAATGAGTCCAGCCAGTCAGAATACTTCTTCTTCCTCTCACTTATGAATCCTTCAGGTCACGGGATTATATTGTAAGGTCTCTTCACATCTCCTCGTAAGAAGTTCCAAAGGCAAGATACCTGGAACATCCATGGTTATTCTCCAAGGCTGTTCATCAGGTTTCTTGGCCGCATTGTGAACGAGGTGATTCCCATGAACAAACTCCTGCTCGCTCGAATTCTCGAAATCATCGAATGGCTTCGCTTAATTAACGCAAACCAAAGGAATGCGAAGGCACTTTCTCGCGTCTCCTCTGGATTGATCTGCGCATTTCTAATGATCTGCCACCCCTCCATCACGACTGCAAATGATGCAGCGCCAGGAGGCACTCAGTCTGTGGCTCTATCAGGCACTCAAACCTCAACTGCCTCCAATTCGGTGGATCCCCTTAGCCCGCAAGGAACAGCCACAGAAAGCTCAAGGTTGGAAAACGGAAGTATCCCGCTAACAGGCCATCCCCTTGAACCAACAAGCAATGCTCAATCACTTGAACCTCAACCCGAGCGAATAGAAAGTGACGAACTTCCCGAGAGTCCTCTCGAAGATCACAATCTGGCCTTTCCGCTTTCCATCGAAGGAGAAGAGATCGCTTCAGACATTTTTGACCCTTCCAAGATCAGGGAAAATGCACCAGAGGAGCAAGACCCAGCCAAGGGACAGGCCTATGAGGAAGACTTCGTGGGGCCTTTGCAGATACCGAAAAGCGGATGGGAAACCATTCATTTTGAGGGCTTTGAGGGTGCCTGGCCCGGCCCCTGGAGAACATATGACGATAATTCGAGCAGCGGGGATGATTATTGGGGAGATGTGAACTGCAAACCTGGAGGCGCTCACACCGGGAGCTGGACAGGCTGGTGTGCTGATGCCGGAGACGCCCCGGTTTGTGGAAGCAATTACGACGACAATATGGCTTCCTGGATGATCTACGGTCCATTCAGCCTTTCAGATGCAGTAGATGCGGAAGTTGATTTCTATTATGCCAACGAGAGCGAGATCAACTATGATTATTTCAAGTTCATGGCATCCACCAATGGAACGAATTTCCATGGGTATGGACACAGCGGGACAAGCCCGGGATACCCTTCCACATGGCGACATCGAGTATTTGATCTAACAGATGTTCCGGCACTCGGCAATCTTTCCCGCCGATCACAAGTTTGGTTTGCATTTGTCTTTCAATCAGATTCGTCAGTTGAAGGATACCGTGGGGCCTATGTGGATGATGTGAGGATAAAAAAGTATGTCTCAGGGCAGCCGGATTTAACACCCTACAAACCGAATTACTGGAACAACAAAATCCCAATCGGTATTAGCCAGATCAATGGCACGGATAACCACGATTATTCCGGGCCGTACTATAGCAACCAGCCACTCTTCATTAATTGGGGATCAAACAACCAAGGTGACTCGCCCGCAAGCAATTACACAGTGACGGTGGAAGTCACCGGTACCGGAGGAGCGACCTATGGTTGGGAAGGATTAAACACAGACTCCGGGTATTGGACATTTCTTACGAGAGATCAGCAAGTTGGACCATTGTCCGCAGGGGAGCACACCTTCAGATTGACGGTAGACAGTGATGGCGATTTAAGCGAATCGAACGAAGGGAATAACACTTATCAGAGAACAATTACCGTCTTAGATCCTGCACGAGCAGATTTGACTCCCCATAAGCCCAGCCACTGGAATGACAAAATTCCAATTGGGATTACCCAACTCAATGGAACGGAAACTCACGATTATTCTGGGCCGTACTACAGCAATCAGCCACTATATTTCAATTGGGGATCCAACAACCTGGGTAATTCTTCCGCAAACAATTACACAGTGACAGTGGAAGTCACCGGAACTGGGGGAGCGACCTACGGATGGGAGGGATTAAATACAAATTCCGGGTATTGGACTTTTCTTACACGAGATCAGCAAGTTGGACCACTGTCCGCGGGGGATCACACCTTCATACTAACCGTGGACAGTGATGGCGATGTCAGTGAATCCAACGAGGGAAACAACTCCTATCAAAGGACGATCACGGTTCTTCCTGTGGGAAGGCCTGAAATTCGTATTGAACCACTAAGTTTGAATTTTGGCACCAATAATTCGCCTCCTCTTTTGAAAAAGCAGTCCGTCCAGGCGTCACCAGAATTCTTTACCTTTAGCCAACCAACGGGGGAAGAATTTGTCGCGAGAATGATGGGTGACGAATCGTACCATTGGATTCAGACTCAGGAGGGGCACTCGGTTCGTTGGAATGAGGTTTCTGATCACTACGAGTTTCTGACGCTCACTCCAGACCAAAAGTTCAAATTCGCTGGTGTATATCCGGGAATACACCAGCCGGATGTACAAAATATACCAAAGGGTTTGAGAGAGTCGCGGAAAGTGATTGATTCTAAGCTCAAAGTTTCTTCGAATTCAGGCATTTCCCCCGGTGGGAAAGGAGTTGCGGCAAGTTTGGGTACACTGCAGCACCTTCTGATCCTTGCCAATTTTTCTGACACTGGTACCACTCATTCCCAGACTGATTTCGACAACCTCTGTAACATGGCAGGATATTCGCAGAATGGCGCGGATGGCTCGATTAAGGATTATTACTTGGAGGCATCCTACGGCCAGTTAACGATTGAAACCACAGTAACACCTTGGGTGACGCTACCACGCACAAGAGCCTACTACGGAGCAAATGATTCAAATGGACGGGACCTTCGACCACGGGAGATGATCCAGGATGCGATTACTGCGCTTAACAACATGGGCTTCGATTTCTCTGCGCTGGACGGTGATAATGACGGATGGGTGGATTCATTTGGCGTAATTCACCAAGGAGGAGGGGAAGAA
>JAJDBZ010000282.1 GCA_029261095.1 Candidatus Omnitrophota bacterium
GATTTTGGCTCGAGCAGGATTTGGACGGACTTTTGCCTCGATGACTCGGCGGATGTCTTCCTCAATCCTGTACTTGGAGGAGACGGTCCCCTCATGGATGTCTCGAATGATGTCTTCGCTGAACTCATCGCCCTTCTCGCAGAGTTTGAGGATGGAGGACGGGTTGGCGCTTGGTAGGAAACTCACATTCTGTTCGATGGCGATGCGCATAATGGCATAGTATTTCGCCTGGTAGTCCACGATCTCGAAGGTCTCGTAGGGGAGTGCATAAACCCGCTGGACGAGAGTGGGGAGGCTCTTGTACATGTGGCCGGAGGTCGATCCAAAAGGAATACCCGAGGGGGTATGACCCTCGACCGCCGGAGACACCAAGGAAACCGTCTTGTTTTTGAACAGATCGGGGTGATCGACCGATGAATGGTAGAGCCAAGTCCGCGTAACATCTTTATGGTCCCGTCCCTGACAAGTCGGTGTAACGGGGATGTACTTGGGATCTCCGGTGGTACCGCTTGTTTGTGCGAACATTGTCGGTCGTTCTGCGGTGAGAATGTTCTCCTCACCTTGAACAACCTTGTTGACATCTTCCTTGATGTCTTCGTACGAAACCACCGGAACCTGTTTCCGCCAGTCCTGGACATTCGCGATCGACCCGAAACCGTAGCGCTTCCCATATTCGGTCTGGGCGTTTCGACGGACAAACTCGAGTAGTTTGTTATTTTGAACCGAAACTGGATCTTGAGTCGCCTTCTCGAACCGAGCGGCTGACTTCTTTGAGGCAAATTTCATCAAAAAGCCCGCTAACGACATTCACTTACCTCCTAAGTCCACTTTCAAGTCACCGTGGGGCCCTCTTCAGGCGATCGATTCATTACCGCGGCGTTCGATATTGGAGTCTCCTTGATTTCGTCGGAAGTGGGTCTCGGAGGGTGAGCGCTCCACCACCCCTCTGCGTTCTCTTGTGTCCACTCGGACTCCAGTCGAATCGCTTCCAGCAGCTTGATAGCGGCACCAGCGTCTTTTGGACGGTCCTTGGGATCTTTCGCGAGACAAGCGATCACGAATTGATTCAAACCTTCGGGGATCGGTTCATCGACGACCTCACTAGGGCTGCGTGCGGGTGTGTTGGTGGTGTGGTGGAGAATTTCCTCGTTGGAGGCCGCTTCGAAGACATCCTTCCCGGTGATCAGGTTGAAAGCGACACAACCGACTGAGTAGAGGTCGGATCTTAAATCGACTGTCAACGGGCTCGTGATTCGTTCCGGGGCCATGTAGAGAGGGGTGCCTGCGATCAGTCCGGGAGAGGTCAGGTATGCGGTTTCCTGGTTGGCGATGTCTTTGACAAGCCCGAAATCGAGAACCTTGACCACATCGTTCCGACCCCCTCTTCTGCAGAGAAAGATGTTCAGCAGTTTGATATCGCGATGAATCAACCCGATGGAATGGGCTTCTTCGAGGGATCCCAAAGCCTGCTTAAGTATGTGAACCACCCGCTCCGGCGGAATCTGTTCCTCGATTTCCATCAATTCGGCGAGGTTGAAGCCGGACAAGTACTCCATAGCGTAGTAGAACAGGCCTTGGTCGTTCCGTCCGTAATCGTAGATCTCGATCGTGTTGGGATGTGTGAGTTGGCAAGTTTGTTGGACTTCCCGCTCGAAACGTGCGACAGCCTCGGGTGTGGCGATCTCTCTTCGGAGGAGTTTGATCGCGGTGGGGCGTCTCAGCATGGCATGTTTAGCCCGATAAACGGTTCCCATTCCTCCTTCGCCAATCTTCTCGAGCAGTTCGTATTGCCCCAGGTACTTGACCTGATCCACTTTCTTCTTGAGACGCCGTACGAGAATAGATCGATGTAATCCCACCGCCATGGCGAGAGCGAGCAAGGAGAAAAGTGAGTAACCCGCGATCCTCAAAGGCCTCAGAATCTTCAGCGCTTCCGAAACCTGAAGTTCTGTCGCCATTCCAAACTCGTATTCGGGGAAATACTCCCAGGCCCCCACTACCGGAACTCCTCGATAGTCGCGATAACCCGTGAGGTTCTTACCGGATCGACCGGCTGTGGCTGCCGCCGCCATTTCTGTCAAAGGAAGTTCATCAAGCGGCTTTTTGGGCTTGTAGTTCCTTGTGAGGTCGCCACCTGGATCGGCTAATCGCATGTTCAAAATGGAGGTCTGACTGGCGTCGTTTGGAATCAATCCGAGATCCCTTAACTCCTCCTCGTGCCGCGAAACGCTCCACAAATAACCCCTTGAATCGAAGGCGAGAGTGTGACCGGTCTTACCCAGTCCGGATTTTCCAACGATTTGGCTGAATTCCAGTCTGGGATCGATCAGGAAACCCAGCGCCGCGATGTCCTTCCCCGATCGATCGGTGATGGAGGCTCCAAGGATCATCATGGGAGGCACCCCCTCCAGGGTCTTATCGTCAAAGATCGATTGAGGAGAAACTGGCTCAATGAGGCTCTTCTTATCCTGGAAAATTTTCGCCAGATGCCCAATACCGGTCGGAGTCACCTGCTTGCCTATCAGGGAAGCCCGCGATGCCGAAAGGACCAGTCCCGCTTTGTCAACCACAAAGAAACCGAAATAGTCGCGTTGCTGAATGGTCTCACCTAAAAGATTTCGGAAAAACTGCTGATGCGGGGAGTCGAGAAAGTCTTCAGTCCTGATCCCATCTCTTTCCGCGAACTTGGTTAAAGACTCCGTTTCGCGACGAAGCGAGGGGTCTTTCACGAGCTCTGTTACGAATGCCGTCTCTTTGTCCAACCACGCGAATAGATCGGAAACCTCTGCTCTCAGGACCGATCTTAGAGATTCGGACAGGATGTCCTCGAGCGATTCCCTGACCGCGTCTTGGATCCAGAATGCGGAAACGCCCAGGATGAGAATTCCCACAAGAATCCCCACGACAAATGTTCGCATAGAACCGTCGGGGATGAAGACGGTCGGCAGGCGACCGATATGACGGGGCGTGTGTTTCTCTGAGGTGATTGCCATCAGTTGGAATCCATTTCGATTCTCCTACCATACAGGAGAGAGCGTGCAATTTCACCTCGTCGAGTGGATCGTCTTCGCATCATCTATATACTATTTTTGCGAATCCTCTACCAAACCAATTGCCCTTTTACTCTTTTCCGTGAAAAATCCCCACTCATCCTACATCCTAACAACAAAGGAGCTATTACCAGTTGAGCGACAAGAAACGGATTGAGGAACTACGCGAACAGATTCGCCGGCATGATTCCCTCTACTACCAGAAAGCCGCGCCCGAGATCTCCGACCAGGAATACGACCGACTGTTCAAGGAACTGGAAGACCTCGAAGGAAAACATCCGAAATGGGCTACTCCCGATTCCCCCACCCGCCGTGTCGGAGGAGATCCCCTCGAGGCGTTCGAGACAGTGCGACATGAAGTGCCCATGCTCAGCATCTCGAACACCTATTCGAAAGAAGAACTCGTGGATTTTGAGACACGTCTCAAAAGGGCCCTCGATCTGGAAGGGCCATTCGAGTATGTGGTCGAACCCAAGATCGACGGTGTCGCGGTGACCGCCATCTACGAGGACGATCTTTTTACACTCGGAGCGACACGGGGCAACGGAGTCGAGGGCGACAACATCACCGTTAACTTAAAAACGATTCGCAATCTTCCACTCTCGCTCCCATTGAAAAAGATGGGTCTGAAGAAACTTGAAGTCCGAGGCGAGGTCTACATGACCAGCGAGGGTTTCACAACTCTCAATGAAAAACGCGAAGAAGCCGGGGAGGAAGTTTATGCGAACCCGCGCAACACCACCGCCGGTTCCCTCAAACTTCTCGATCCAAAACTGGTGGCCGAACGCCCGCTCCAAATAGCGATCCATTCCTTTGGAAGGATGGCGATGTCCAAAGAGACCGAACCCAAACCTTGGGACAGCCATTCGAAACTCTACGAGCGCTTGGCCGAAATGAATGTCCCGATCGTCCCCGATTGGTCGGTGCACATCGGCATGGAAGGAATTCTGCCCCTCGTGGATGAGTGGGCGGAAAAGCGTTTTACTCTCCCCTTCGAAACCGATGGGCTGGTGATCAAACTCAACTATTTCCGTCTCCGCGAAAACGCCGGGTCGACCTCGCGTAGCCCGCGTTGGTTGATTGCCTACAAATTCCCCGCCGAACAAGCAGAAACCACCCTTCAAAAAGTGGAAATTCAAGTCGGTCGCACAGGGGCGCTGACGCCTGTCGGGCACCTTGAGCCGGTCAAACTGGCAGGCACCACAGTCGCTCGGGCCACTCTTCACAACGCCGACGAGATCGAAAGGAAAGATCTGCGCGAGGGAGACCGAGTCCTGGTCGAGAAGGGGGGAGAGATCATCCCAAAAGTCCTTGCTTCGCTCCCCGACAAACGTGACGGCTCCCAGAAGCCCTTTAGATACCCAACCGAATGCCCCTCTTGTGGAGGGCCGATTGTTCGTCCTGAGGGCGAAGTCGTCCATCGATGCGAGAACATCGATTGCCCCGCCCAGTTGCGCAGGCGTATTGAACATTTCGCTTCGCGTCGGTCGATGGATATCGAGGGGTTGGGGACAAAACTGGTGGAAGCCCTTCTCGATCAAGGTTTGGTCAAGGGGATTCCCGACCTTTATCGACTACAGAAAGAAGAAGTCGCGGCCCTTGAGAGGATGGGGGACAAATCGGCACAGAACCTCATCGAAGGTCTGGAGCAAAGTAAGGCGAATCCACCCTCCCGACTCCTTCATGGCATCGGCATCCGCCATGTCGGCGAGCATGTCGCCGAGGTCTTATGCGGTTCTGTCAGAGATCTTCGCGATCTGGAAACCAAAACGGCCGAGGAACTTGAGGACATCGAGGAGGTTGGACCGGTTGTCGCACAAGCCATTCAGGATTTCTTCGCGACCGAACACAACCGAAGAGTCTTCGAAGACCTTGCGGACTTAGGGTTGAATTTCAACTGTGTCTCCGATTCATCGGGGACCGCACCCCTAGATCAGGTTTTTGAAGGGTTGCAGTTTGTCCTGACCGGCACACTCCCCACTCTGACTCGTGATGAAGCCAGAGATTTGATCAAACAGCGAGGCGGAAAGGTCACCGGGTCGGTCAGCAAAAAGACCGATTATGTTCTAGTCGGCGCCGATCCGGGATCAAAGGCAGAAAAAGCGGAAAACCTTGGAATTACAATGATTTCTGAAGAGGAACTCAGAGAGGCTCTGACCAAAGGGTTCTGAACTATACTTAACAGTCTCATACACCTAGACTTATATTAGAATTGTTCACTTCTTCCTTGACATTGAATTTCCAAAAGGTTTAGTATCCATCCATTGAAGAGAAGCGCCGGTTCAGGATAGGGGATCCGAACTGACGAAGGGGAACTTCTTTTCGGAGAAACCATCGGGCTTTTTTTTAGCGTTCAGGATCTTCTTCCCAAGATCGTTATCGTCAAAACGCTGAAAGCCTGAAGTCTTCTGTTCCAAAGGCGCATTAAGACGGTTCGGAATAATGAACCCTCCCAAAGGCGCCGGGACATGGAGAAAGGTTTTCTCGAGGGATGGGGAAAGGGGACATCGCAGTGCCAACACCGGCTGATTATTCCAATCAGGAAAGCAGTAAAGACATCTTTACGCTCAATACCGCCGATCCGCTTTTCCAACAAAAGACTTTCGAAAAGCAATCGCCCAAAAAGGCGCCCAAACCTCGGACCGAAAACTTTCGACCAAGTGCGGAACAAGAGTATTCTGGATCGTTCTACGAGGCGACCAGCGAAAGCTATCTGAAGGCAAGAAGGGTCGCCGAACTGAAGTTCAACACGATCAAGCTCGCCATTGCTTTTGCCGTAATTTCCACTTCGCTTGTGGCGGTCGACTTGATCCTTTACCCGGATCTTTGGTGGAGCCAATGGCCGATCGGGATGTGGGCTTTTGTTATCGCCTTTCCATTATTCAAGAGTTTTATTTTTCGCGGACAAGATCTCCGTACCGTCATCGAAAGACGTCTCCACAAGATGGCCTTACGGGAAGTCGAGAGGTTCGACGGGGATTTGTAATAAGTTAAAAGTTTCGGAGCGACCCGCTCTTTAAGCGCCACTTTAGGGGAGAGGCGTGAGGGTGTCGTTCGGTAAATGTTGAAGGGGGAGAGTCAAATGAGCATACACGCTAGCCGTGTCATCGTATTTCGGCCGATAGGGATCGTGACCGCATTGGTCCTTTCGGTTTTATTTACTGGGTGCTATACCCGTCAAATCGAGGGGATTCAACAAGACCTCGATCTGATGGATCGCAAACTCCATAAAGCAAAAATCAGCGAGCCGAAGAAGTCTTCCGCTGTTTCGCCTCAGGAAATCCAAAAACTCAAACTAGAACTCGAATCGGTTCAATCCCAACAGATGGGGCTTACGAACGATCTTGAGAACCTGAAATCGGGTGTGGAAACCACACAGTTCGATGCCTCCTCTTTGGCTTCGGAACCCTACCCCATGCCAATCGATGCTCCCAATCCACAAGAGATGGATATGCTTCGGAAGCAGATCACCGACAATCAAAAGCAGATATCTCGTTTTGATCGGGAAATGAAAGACTTGCAGTCCACATTCGACGAGGTCAAAACCTCCATGCTCGAGGTCATCCAATTGATCCAGGAAGAGTATGTCGAGGATGGTCCTGCCTCCAGCCCGGTTTCGGCGCCTTCATCATCAGCAAGTGATGCCTCCGTCTCGATGGGTGGTGGTCCCGCATATCCTTCCTCTTCGGGGGGCGGAACCATGTATGAGGTCAAAGCGGGCGATAGCCTGAACCTGATCGCCAGTCGCCATGGAGTCTCCGTCGCCGACCTGAAAGAAATCAATCAGATTACAAATCCAGACCGTTTGATTATGGGACAGAAGATCCACATACCATGATTTTCTGGGTCAACGGTTAGGGGGTAAGGTCTAGGACGGGGGGCGACCCCCGTCCTTATTATAACCATGGATACACTTATTACCGGGATTCGCGACTCCAGTCTGGTCGCGCAGTTCATCGTTCTCATCCTGATTGGAGCCTCGATC